>CAYRPT010000334.1:0-5366 GCA_964425895.1 uncultured Solibacteraceae bacterium
ATATCACGTCCACGCCTCTGAGGAGAACGCCACGCTTCACATCTCCAAACTGAGTGACGACTACCTGTCTTTCGCTGACGAGTGGATCCGCGCGTTTCCCGGGGATCACAACGAGGCGCCGGCCGTCTTCAAGTTCAACGGCAAGTACTACATGATCACCTCGGGCTGCACCGGATGGGCGCCAAACCCCGGAAGGTCTGGCGTTGCGGACTCGATGCTCGGAGAATGGAAGGCGCTGGGCAACCCAAGCCGGGGCACCGAGGAGCAGAACGCAACCACCTTCGAAAGTCAGAGCACCTATGTATTGCCTGTTCAGGGCAAGCCGGGCGCGTTCATTTATTTGGGCGACCGGTGGCGTCCGAAGAACCCGATCGATGGGCGCTACATCTGGCTTCCCATTCAATGGGAAGCTGAGAAGCCGGTGATCCGGTGGCTGGACGAGTGGTCGCTCGCCGATCTTGACTGAACGCCGCGAGGGACCAACTCCTCTGAACCCGGCAACGTCGGAGCGGATCTTCCGGCTGCTGTTCGGCCCCGGTTTGCGCAGCGCTGTTATTCCTCCGGTTCGTAACCCGCCACGGCGATGCCGGCCGAGTTCGCGGCGGCGATCATTTCCTCGCGGTCGAGCAGCAAGGTTCGTCCGGCGTCGAGGGCGAGCGCGGTGGCGCCGGTTTCCCGCATCACGGCGATGGTTCCCGGCCCGGCCACCGGTACGTCGAACAGCAGGTGCCGCCGGCGGCGGGAGACCTTGATGAGCCGCAGCGGCTTGCCGTTGGCCAGGTCGGCGGCGCGGCGAAGGGTGGCGTCGGTTCCTTCCATGGCCTCCACGGCGATGCAGGCCCGGTCGCTCACCACCACGCTTTGGCCAATGTCGAGGCCGGCCAGCGCGCTCGCCACGCGGCGGCCGTAGGCGATGTCGGCCTCCTCGCCGCGGTCCGGCTTGCGGCGCGTCATGGGTCCGCGGTCCGCCAGCAGAGGCTTCAGCATGAGCGTCGAATCCACCAGCCGGATACCCTCGCCGCGAAGTTCCTCCATCACCGCGCCGATCAGAGCATCGGTGTTCTTGGCGGGAAGGGAAGCGAGCAGCTTGACGAGCCGCCAGTCCGGCCGGATGGACGAAAAGATCCTCGCGTGCTTCACCTGGCCGCACATCATGACGTCGGCGACGTCCTCGGCTTTCAGAATCTCGATCAGGCGGCCAAGCTGCCCCAGGGAGATCCAATGGCAGCGGGCGCCCGATTGCTCCACCTCCGGCGCGGCCTCCTCCCGGATGGCGAGCACAACGATTTCATGTCCGAGCTTCCGCGCGCTTTCGAGCGCGAGCAGTGGGAAACGCCCGTTGCCGGCGATCAGACCGTACTTCATCCTTTGATAACGCCGCGTTCGGAGGACTGAATGAATCCGATCAGCTCATCGATCTCCGGGCCGGGGGCGATTTCCTCGCGGATCCGTTCGATCGCCTGCGTCGTGTTGAGCTGCGACCGTGTGAGCAGCCGGAAGGCCTTCTGGAGCTGGTCGATGGTTTCCCGCGGGAAGCCACGCCGGTCGAGACCCACCTTGTTGGCCCCGTATACGCGGGCCTCGCGCGGCGAAACCGTCTGCGAGTAGGGCAGCACATCCTGCGTAATGACACTGTAGCCGCCAACGAAGGCGTGCCGGCCGATGCGGCAGAACTGATGGACACCGGAAAACGCCTCGATGATGGCCCAGTCGCCGATGGTCACGTGGCCGGCGAGGGTGACGGCATTTCCCAGAATACAGCGGCTGCCGATATCGGCGTCGTGGGCGATGTGCACATAGGCCATGAGCAGGTTGTCGTCGCCGAGGCGCGTCACCAGGCCTCCGCCTTGGGTGCCGCGATGAATCGTGACGAACTCGCGGATGCGGTTCCGGTGTCCGATGCGGGTCTCCGCTCTTTCGCCCTTGTACTTGAGGTCCTGCGAGGCGACGCCGATGGTCGAGTAGGGAAAAAAGATATTGTCTTCCCCGATCCAGGTAGGTCCCTCGACGTAGTTATGCGCCATCAGGCGGGTGCGTGGGCCGACTGTCACCTCGGCGCCGAGGATGCAGTGCGGACCGATATCGGCCGTGTCGTGAATGCTGGCGGCGGGATCGACGATCGCGGTCGGATGGATCGGCATGGGTCTGCCGGCGGACTAGCTTTGGGCCGCGTTCTTGGGAGCCAGGCTGCACATCACCGAGGCTTCGGCCACCACCACGCCGTCCACCTTCGCGGTGCCGCTCATTTTGGCGACGGACGCCTTCAGCTTGTCCACCTTCATCTCGATGCGAAGCTGGTCTCCGGGGAACACCGGCCGGCGGAACTTGGCGCTGTCGATCATAGCGAGCAGCACCACCTTGTTCCGGTCGTCCATCTTGCTCAGCGCAAGCACGCCGGCCACCTGGGCCATCGCTTCGACGATGAGGACGCCGGGCATCACCGGGAACTCGGGGAAGTGGCCCACGAAAAAGGGCTCGTTGATGGTGACGTTCTTGATACCGACGATCCGCTCGTCTTCCATCTCTTCGATCCGGTCCACCAACAGGAACGGATAGCGGTGGGGGAGGATCTTCTGTATCTCCAGAATGTCCAGCTTCGCCATGTAACCCGGCTATTATAACAGGCGATGGATGAATTGCTTACGCGGATTGACGAGCGGCGGGGCCAGACCGTGAACCTGATCCGGCGGCTGGTGGAATGCGAGTCGCCCAGCGGCGATGCGGCGGCCCTCGCCCGCATAGCGGACCTCATCGCGGAGGAGACCTCGGGCCTGGCCAGCACGCGGCGTTGGCCCGGCGGACACATCCGGTGCGATTTCGACCTGCCGGGCCGCCGGAAATCGGGCCGCTTGCTGGCCCTCGGTCACCTCGATACCGTGTGGCCCGCCGGGACACTGAAGGCGATGCCGTTTGAGGAGCGCGACGGCCGCCTGTGGGGGCCGGGGGTGCTTGACATGAAGTCGGGCATCGCATTCTTCCTGACGGCGATGCGGGTCCTGCGGGACCTGAACCTGCCGGTGAGCCGGCGCGTGTCTCTGTTGCTCGTGGCCGATGAAGAAACGGGCAGTCAGACCTCGCGGGCCATCACGGAGCGCGAGGCGAAGCGGAGCGATGCCGTGCTCGTACTCGAGCCCGGAACCGGACTGGAGGGCAAGCTTAAGACGGCCCGCAAGGGCGTCGGGGACTACGTCATCACCGTACATGGCCGCGCCGCACACTCCGGCATCGATTTCGCGGCCGGCGCCAGTGCGGTGGTCGAGGTGGCCCGGCAGATCGAGCGCATCGCGGCGCTCTCGGATCCCGCCCGCGGCGTCACGCTGAACCCCGGCATCGTCGAGGGGGGCACGCGCGTGAACGTCGTGGCGGCGAAGGCCCGGGTCCACGTTGACCTGCGCGTCTGGCGCATGGCCGACGCCCGGCGCGTCGACCGGGTCTTACGCCGGCTGAAGCCTGTCGATCCGCGCTGCCGGATCGAGGTGACCGGCGGGCTCAATCGCCCGGCCATGGAGCGTACCCGGGGCGTGGTCCGGCTGTTCCGCCTGGCCCGCGGCCTGGCAAAGGGTCTCGGCGTGGATCTCGAGGAATCCTCGACCGGCGGAGCATCGGACGGCAACTTCACCGCCGGCCTCGGCATACCGACGCTGGACGGTCTGGGCGGCGTTGGCGAAGGCGCCCACGCACCGCACGAAAGCATCCTGGCAGACCGGATCACGGACCGCGCAGCACTGCTCGCCGAACTGGTCCGGAACATCTAAAATGCAACGGCGCCGCGGGGAGGCGCTTTACGGGTCCGTCTTGAGATGGTTCAGCTTCTGTTTGAGCTGCTGGCCCGGATCGGACGGTTTCGGATCCGTGTAGAGCGCCTCCTCCCAGCTCCCGTACGACGGGTTAGGCAACAGGAACCACTTGAGTCCCCAGTACTCGCTGTACGGCGCCGCCAGCGCCTCGCGCCGGACCAGACGAGTCCGGACGTCTCCCAGGAAGTCGCTCAGGTCATCGCCAACCAGCAGGAGCACCCGATATCGCGCCGCCACATGCGCGCGCCGGCTCGATTTGTCCCCTCCCCAACCGGCCTGCTCACCCCGCAAGAGCACGACGTCCTCGGCGGCGTCGAGCGGAAAGCCGTGCCGGGCCAGGTTCGACCTCGTCGCCGCTTCGTGATAAGCCTCACGGTTGCTCACGTAGAAGGTCGTCACTCCGCGCGCCGCCGCGGAACGGCAGAAGTCGACCGCACCGGGAATCGGATCGGCGTTCGCTTCTCCAACCCACTCATCCCAAAGCTTGACGTTGAACGCGGCGCCGGCCCGCACCTGGCGCGCCTGTCCCGGCGAGTTGTCCAACACCGTTTCATCCACGTCCAGAATCACCGCGGGAGGCAACGCCGCCTGCACGTGGCCGTGCCCGGCGATCGCCGACCAGTGTCCATCCCGCAGAGCCTCGTCCAGCGCCCGCAGCGCCAGCCGGTACGTCTGCCGGCATAATGCCGCCCATTCCTGCGACGTCTGCACCCACAGTGTCGGTATCAGCTTCTGGTGCGAGGGCGGCTCTGCCACCTGGGCGCCCGTGGATGCCGCGATCGCCAGAAGAAGGCAAACACACCTCATGGATGCATCCTAACCCGGGTCCGCGCCCGGCTTCATGGGTTCGGCTCTTCCACCACGACGAACTGGTCCGACTCGAGATCCTCCAACCGCTGCACGGTGCCCCCGGGCCAGCGGATCTCCAAAGACCGTATTCTTGTCTCGGATCCAAGGCCGAAGTGGACGCGAAGGTCGCTCGACGACATGAACCCCACACTCGGAGTCACGTGGTTATAGAGAGAGCGTCCGGAGACAGTCGTAACCGTGATCTCCGCGCCGATGGCGTCGCGGTTCGCGCGCCGGCCGCGAGCCTCCACCATCAGCCAGTGCTGTCCGTTGTCCGCTGAGTTCAACAGGATCCGCGGTTTCTGGTTGAGCGAGGTGACGACCAGGTCCGGAAAGCCATCGTTGTTGAGGTCGCCGATGGCGGAGCCCCGTTGGAAGCCCGTCACGAGGAAATCCGGCCCCAACTCGGCCGACACATCGTGGAACCGCTTTCCGTCCACGTTCTCAAAGAGCGTGTCATGCTGGCGGGCGTTCGCGGCCAGGTAGTCCACATCACCGTTGGCCGAGTAGATGTCCTTCCAGCCATCGTTGTTGTAGTCGATGAAGCCGTTACTCCAGCCCGACCGGGTCTCGCTTAACCGGACAATGCCCGTACCGGGAGACACGTAGCGGAACAGCTTGCCGCCCCGGTTCTGAAACAAGGCCCAGGTCTGCCGCATCAGGTTGTTGTAGAAGACGTCCACCCACCCATCGTTGTCGTAGTCCTTGACATCGCATCCC
>CAYRPT010000335.1:0-5353 GCA_964425895.1 uncultured Solibacteraceae bacterium
GACCGCGTCCCAGCGGCCTTGCGGGACAATGTTGCCGGGGAACGGATCCCGGACCGACCCTTTGCCGTCCGGGGCCGGGCGCGTCGAAAAGGGGTCGTGAACCAGCGACACCGTTCCGTTCGCGTTTTTCGTCTCGCTGAAGTTCCCCTGGCGCTGGAGCTCCGTCGGGACGGTGGCGGTGGTCGTCGACGGCGAGCCCTCATCGAGCTTCTCGTAAGTGCCAAGGAAGTACAGTTTCTTGCTTTTCCAGATGGGACCCGAGCCGCTGGCGCCGAACTGGTGGCGCTTGAACTCGACCTTCGGCCGCCCGTTCCGGTTGTTGGCCCAGTCGTTGGCGTCCAGGTTGTCGTTCCGGTGGAAATAGAAGAGATTGCCGTGGAATTCGTTGGAGCCGCCCTTCGTGACGAGGCTGACCACACCGCCGCCGGACTTTCCGAATTCGGCGTCGTAGGAGTTGCGAACCACCTGAACTTCGTTCACCGATTCAATCGACGGGCTCGCCAGCAGTCCGCCCCAGTCTCCCGCGGTTGCCGGCACACCGTCGATCAGAACCAGACCGCTCATATCCCGGCCGCCGTTGAAGGCGAACCGGTTGATATTCTGGTCGCTGATGTTTTGCGAATTCGAGACGCTCATCGAGGTAACACCCGCCAAAGCGTGCACCACGACAAACGGGTTGCGCACGCTGGATGGCAGGTTCAAAATGCGGTCCGTGGTCATCGTGACCGACTGGTCGGCGCTCTGGGTGTCCAACAGCAGGGCCGCAGCCTGCACCTCGACCGACTCGGTAACCTCGCCGACTTCCAGCCGCGGATTCACCTCGGCCACCTGATTCGCCCGCAAAACGATGTTGGGCTGGGTGAACGATTTGAATCCGGATGCCTCCACCTTCAGCTCGTACGGTCCCGGCAGAAGCTGCGAGAATACGAAGCGGCCGAGCTCGTTTGATTCCGCTTCGCGTATTTCGTTGGTGTTCATATTGCGAACGGCCACGGTAGCGCCCGGAACCGCGGCCTGCGAAGCGTCTTCGACCACGCCAGCGATACTTCCGGTGAATGCCTGGCCGGAAGCGGCTTCCGGTAACGCGAGAATGAGAATCGCGGCGAGCAGGGCGCAAAGACCCCGGCCGCAATAGGAAATGGTGGGTAGCATCGACAGATCTCCTTCGACGTGAATCGATTCAAAAGACCCTATGGCGCTATTTTATGTGGTACCCCCAGGGCTGTCAACGAAATTCTCCGCCCTGCCCCTTGGCGGCCTGGGCGGCCCTGCGCGGATGCCTTTTGTGTTTACAGATTCGTCGCTTCCGGCGCCTGAACTTCCGGCGTCCCGGCGGCAGCGCCGAGGAGCGTTGGGCCGGCTAATCGAGGCTAGCCGGGCTGACCGGGCTGGACCGGCCCGATACGGTACGGCCGCATCATCTCGTTGTCTTCGTGCTCCACAATGTGACAGTGCCACACGAACTGGCCGGGCGTATTAAATTGCGCCCGCAGCCGCGTGACCTGACCGGGATAGGCGATTACCGTGTCCTTGAAGCCGGTTTCCCAGGGCTCCGGCGAAGTTATGACGCCGTCGAGCTGAATCGGCTCTACGACCTCACCGTCGGCATCGAGCACTAGCCCTTCCCGATTCACGACCTCGAAGACGACTTCGTGAATATGCATCGGGTGCGCATCGCCGGTGGTGTTGTACAACTCCCAGATCTCGGTGGCGCCGAGGGCTGGATTCTCGGTGACCGGTTCCATCCACTTCCGTTCCGTCCAGACGCCCGCGGGAATCGTTTCGTCGATGCTATCAGGGCCAACAGTGCCGAGAAGCGCTTCGACGGGACCTTCCAGGGGATCTCCGTTCGCGTCGCGGCCCATGCCCATCTTCTCGATGAGCGCCAGGGGGCGGGTGACGGCAGCAGGCGGAAGCGGCGAGATGGCCGGCAGTTGCAGGAACCGCGGCGGCGTGGTCGGATCCGGCGCAACCGCCTGAACCACGCGGAACTCCATGACTTGTCCGGTGCTTGCGGGGTCCGCCGGATCGAAGTCGACGCCGGGTACGCCGCCGCCGAACGGTTCATCCGGACCGACATTCCCGAGCACATAGTTGCCGGGCGGAACGTTGGCGAAGTCGACGATGACATCGGCGCGCTCGGCCAGACCCATGAGCAGCCGGTTGCCATTCGTCGCCGTGAGGTTCACGGGCGCCGCCAGGAAACCGCCCTCGTTCCCGATCTGCCAAACGTCGACGCCGGGAATATTATTGAAGTCCAGGATGAGGAAGCGCGACTGGCAGCCATTCAGGAACCGCAACCGGTACCGCCGCTGTTCGACGATCTGGAATGGCCAGGTGTTTCCGTTCACCATGATCATGTTGCCGAAAAACTCCGGGTTCCAGATCGGAGGGAATTCGCCGAAAGGAATGAACTCCCCAACGATCCCGTCGAAGAACTCGCGGGTATCCGGGTAGAACAGCGAGCCGTCCGTGTTGAACGAACGGTCCTGAATGGCGATCGGAATCTCGTAGTAGGTCTTGTTCGGCGGGAACTTGTCGTTCCGCTTGGGCGCCGGACCCGGCAGCACGGCCGGTATGCCAAAGCGGGTGTCGATGACCGCATCGTCCCCATCCGGACCACCCCGGATGATGTAGAAACCGGCGGGCCCGGCGTAAACATTCAGCCGCGTCATGCCCAGAGCATGGTCGTGATACCAGAGGGTGGAAGCGCGATTCAAATTCGGGTACTCGAAGGTGGCGAATCCGGGGCTCCAAGCCGCGCCGAAACTCGCGGCCGCCTTGCCCGCGAAGAAACCGTACCAGGTCCCTTCGGCCGCATAGCCCGTGGGGATGTTATTCGCGGCGGGCAGATACCAGGCCTCCGCGTAGCCGTCACTCTCGTCGCCGACGCCGACCGCACCATGGACGTGGGTAACAATCGGAACGGGACCAGTGTACGCGCCGGGCGTCGGCTGACCCGTGAAGTCCGGACGCGTATCTCTGCCTGCCGTGCCGCCGGGAGGATTCGCCCAGTGCAGAGTCGGATCGACCGGCAGCAAGTGAGGAAGGAAATCGCCCTTGCCGTCTACAAGGCCATTGATCCACTTCACCCGCACTGGCCTGGTCCATTGCGCCTCAATCGTGAGCGATGGCGCGTTGTGAATCAGCAATCCTCTTTGGCTGTCCGAAGCCACGGCTCCGTAGCCCCACACCGTCGTCGCGGGAAAGCCTGGCGGCAGGATCTGCTGGGGGAACTGCGCCATTGAAATCTCGTAGTAGTCGGCGTTCTTCCCCATCCTGTTCTTAACCGTCCCGGCCATCGGCATGACAGGCGGGATAAGCATCGGCGTCCGGTACTTCGGAACGCTCAACGGGTCCAGCGTTCCTCCCGGAATCTGCGCAATGGCCTGTCCGCCCCGGCCGCGAAGGAACAACCCGACTCCACCCATGGTGAGAGCCTTAAGGAAATACCGTCTGTTCGTCATAGCACCTCCTCGTTAGAGAAAAACAGATCCACAAAACCGTTTTTCGTCGTCGAGCCCGTCGCAAAACAATACGAGAACAGTATAGTGCTATGTTTGTATAGTTCAAGGCCCAAAAGTCTGTTGTTGGCAGGATAAGAGTACTGGTACCGGGCAAATGGCTTCGGCGCATGTACGTTGGCGGGCGTTCTGGTGCGGCCAGCTCCTTGGCTGGCTTGCCTGAAGTGATACCTTAGGTTCCACGGAAAGGAGACGCAGAGAGACATGGCCATTGTCGCGGGAGTGGATTTCGGCACGCTGAGCGTGCGGGTTTCGATCGTCGATAGCGAGGCGGGGCGGCTGTCTTCGGCCGTGGCCGAATACCCCCTCCACCGGAAGCGCGAAGATCCCGACCATGCCACCCAAAGCCACCGGGACCACATGGAGGCCCTCGCCCGGGCAATGCACGATGCGGTGGCCCAGGCCGGCGTCCGCGGCGACGCGGTGGCGGCGCTGGCGCTCGACACCACCGGATCGAGCGTAATCCCCACCGGCCCGGGCCTGGAGCCGCTCGACGACTACTACCTGTGGTGCGACCACCGGGCCTACCGTGAAGCCGCCGAGATCACGGCCAAGGCTCATGCCAAGAACCTGGAGTGCATCGGCTGGTGCGGCGGGGTCTACTCCTCCGAGTGGGGCTTTTCGAAGCTCCTTCACTGGCTGCGGCAGAACCCCGGAAAACGCGGCCGTCTGGCGGCCGCGCTCGAGCACTGCGACATGGTCGCGGCGGTGCTCACCGGGGTGACCGATCCGAAGCAGTTGCCGCGCTCGGTTTGCGCCATGGGCCACAAGTGGATGTGGAACCGCGAACTCGGCGGACTGCCCCCCGAGGACTTCCTCGCCGAAGTTGACCCCTTGCTGGCAGGCATCCACCAGAAGCTACAGGGCCGCTATGAAACTTCCGACCGGCTCGCCGGCAGGCTGACCCCGGAGTGGGCCGGGCGTCTGGGACTGCGTCCCGGAATCCCGATTCCGATCGGCGCCTTTGACGCGCACTGGGACGCCATCGGCGCCGGGATCCGCGAGGGGGACGTGGTGAACGTCGTGGGCACCTCCACCTGCATCATGGCGATCGCGAAGCAAACCGAGTTGATCCCGGGCGTGTGCGGCGTCGTTAAGGGCTCTATCCACCCGCAGTACGCCGGCATAGAGGCCGGCCTATCGGCCACCGGTGACATCTTCGACGCGATCGCCCGGCGGAGCGGCAGTTCCGTGGCGGCGTTGAGCGCGGACCTGAACGCCTACCGGGCGGGACAGACGGGGCTGTTGCGCCTGACCTGGGACAATGGCGATCGCACCGTGCTGGTCAATCCCAACCTCGGGGGCGTCACCTTCGGCTGGAACCTCACGCAAACGGCGCCGGACGAGTTATTCGCCGCCATCGAAGGCACGGCATTTCACACGCGCGTGATCCTCGAGCGTATGGCGGAGCACGGCGTGCCGATATCGCGCGTCATCAACGGCGGAGGAATCCCGCAGAAGAACGAGACCCTCAACCGGGTCTACGCGAACGCTCTAGGCAAACCGGTCCTGGTGCCGAAAAGCGAGGTCACCAGCCTCGGCTCGGCCATTTTCGCGTTTCTCGCGGCGGGGGTGTTCTCTTCGATTGAGGAAGCCCAGGACAAGCTCTGTCCGGCGTTCCGCGTCATCGAGCCCGACGCGGCGGAAAACGCCGTCTATCAAGCGCTCTACCCGCTTTTCCGGCAGATGTATTTCGCGATGGGCCGGCCCGACGCGGAACCGGTCCCCATCGGAAGCCTGCTCCCGCGCCTGCGCGAAATCGCCGAGCGGGTCCGCCATTCGGCGGCCTGATGCCGCCGCCGGCGGTTGTGAGGACCGGAGGCAAGAGT
>CAYRPT010000336.1:0-5328 GCA_964425895.1 uncultured Solibacteraceae bacterium
GACCTGACGGGAGCCGTCTCCTGCTGGGGGGTGGCGACCTGCCGGCTCGCCGCCCCGCCCGGCGGATTGGTGATGTTGTCTAACCGGCCGCCGGGGTTCGCGGCATAGGAAATCTCGCTTCCCGAGGGCGCCCAGGCGCCCAGCGAATCCTGAGCCGGGTCCTGCGTAAGCGGGGTCTGGATACCCCGCTCCAGGTCATGGATCCAGATGTCGGCGTCGGCATCCGTGAGCACGACAGCCAGCTTGCGGCCGTCCGGCGACAGATTGGGGGAGAACTGCTGATGGGGCTCGCCGATGGTGGAGAGGATCTGGCCCGAGCGGTCGCACCATGCCAGTTGGACCCGGTTGGACGGCACATCACTGTAGACGAGTGTGCCGGTGTCAGACACCATCGGCGAAGCGACGCGCTGGGCGACCGGGAACGGGGTTCCGGTGGGCTCGAGCCTGGCCAGCGAGTACGGCAGCGCCCAAATAGCGACCGTGTCCCCGTTTCCATCGACATAGACGATGTGTCCGGTGGGACTGTAGGCCGGATAGGGATTGTTGGAGTCCGACGCAATCACCAGGCGGCGCTGATCCTCACCCGCCACCTGAACGTAAATCACGTGCCTGGACTGGACACTGACGGGTTGATGCTGTTCGTCGACGGCCTGGTACAGGAAGGCCCGGCGTCCGTCCGGCAGATCGAGAAAGGACGGGTGCTCGATGTGGCCGTGCCGGATGTGGAGCGTGGGGCGCCCTCCTTGAGCCGGAACCGTGTAGAGCCCGGTGGCATCGCAGTAGACGATGGTTTCGCCGTCGGAGCTGAAGGAAGCACGTTTGAAAAAGCCCGCGAGCTTGGTGATCAGCAGCGGGGTCCCGCCCTGCACCGGGATCTTCACCAAGTCCCGGTTTGCGGCATACCCGATGAACTGATTGTCGGGAGACCAGAAGACCTGATAAACGTTGGTGGCCCCTGGGACGGGACGAGCCTCCACCCTGTTGAGGTCGCGAATCCAGAGCTGGCCGTCGGCATCGACGTAGGTGATGTGGTTCCCGTCGCGCGAGATGGAGACCTCCGCGTCGATCTCGCTGTCGCCGCCCCTGCCGAGCTTGGGCGGGGTGATTGTGAACTTGACGGTCCGGGGGGCCGGAGCCGTTTCACGGGGTTGCTGGAAGAAACGCAAGGCGACGAGGGCCGCCGCGACAGCGATTGCGGCCGCCGCTGCGAACAACGCCGCTCGTCGAATGTCCAGCCGCCGGCCGCGCGGCGCGGGGGTCTGCGTATCCCTGGAACGCAACCCGGAGTCGAGTTTCCTTCGCAGACTGGACAGGTCGACAATCAAGTCGTCCATGTGCTGGTAACGCGCGGCCGGGTTCTTCGCCAGACACTTGCCGATCATGGATTCGAGTTCCATGGGCAGCCCGGCGCGCTGGGCCGTGACCGGTTCGGGTTCCTGGTGCGCGATGGCGTGAAGGACGGCTTCCGTGCGCTCGCCGCTGAACGGCAGCACACCCGTGATCATCTCGTAGAGCATGACGCCGAACGACCAGATGTCGGTCCGCCGGTCGGTGGCCTGTCCCTGCGCCTGCTCGGGCGACATGTACGCCGGCGTACCCACGATCGACGCGGTTTCAGTCAACTGCGCCGCGCCGGTGAGCTGCGCCAAACCGAAGTCCATGATCTTCACCTGGTTTTGCGGTCCGATCATGATGTTGGCGGACTTGATGTCGCGGTGCACGATGCCCTTGTCGTGCGCGGCGCAGAGACCCTCGGCGGTCTGCGTGGCGATGTCGAGGGCGTCGGCCAGTCTGAGGGGACGCTCGGCGATGAGGTCCTGCAAGGTGCGGCCGTCCACAAAGGCCATGGCAAGGAAAACCGCCCCCTCGACCTCGTCGATGTCGAACACAGTACAGATGCGCGGATGATCGAGCGCGGCCACGGCCTTGGCCTCACGCTCGAACCGTTTGCGTTGTGCCTCGTCGGATAGCCGGTGCGGCGCCAGGAACTTCAGCGCCACGGTCCGTTCCAGCTTCGTGTCCTCGGCCCGGTACACCACACCCATGCCGCCCTCGCCGAGCTTTTCGAGAATGCGGTAGTGGGAGATAGTTTGACCGATCATGACCCAGTTCCCCTCGTTGCCTGGTCTAGATTTTACAGCAGCGCACTGGAAATGCGTTGGCCTGCCTCAGGACCGGGATGTTCGCATCGGCGCCGGCACTCGATTCGCCCCCGGGGCGCGACCGGACGCCGGCGCCGGACGCGCTTGGGGTAGTTGGCGTAGAATCTGATCAAGTAGAGTTCAAGATGGCAAGGTGTGTTCAGCGGAAATGGCTCGGTTTGGCGGGCGCGGCACTGCCGGCCGGAGAGAAGGCTATCAACGAATCGGTGACCGCGTCGGCGACCCGGGACCGCGTGCCCCGAGTCGGTGTGGTGATCTCCAGTTTCCGCGGCGGCCAGGAGCACGACGGTACCGAGATCCCCGGTCTGGCGGAGCCCTCTCCGCCGGACGCTCATTTGACCGACCGCCAACTGGACGCACTCGTACTCAAGGCGATGGATCTCGGCCTTCTGACCCGCCGCCGCGGGCGTTTCTCGGAGGAGGGAAACCCGTCGGAAGACTGGGTGGTGATTCTCGTCCGGGGCGAAGACGGCCCGCCAGGTTCCGGCACCGACCCGCGCGTTGTGCGAACGGTCCTGCGGTCACTCGTTCAACTCGGGCGCGGGAAGCGGTTCACCATCGCGCGCGGCTCGTCGACAAGGCTGGACGGGTTTTCCGAGGAGTGGCAGCGGCTGGCCGGCGACATGCGAAGCATGGCTCCCGGAACACGTTTCGAGTTGCTCGATCTCAACGACGACGAATGGATCGAGGCGCCGACGTTTGACCGCTGCTTTGCTTCACGAAATCCGTCGGGTGTGTACGCCATCGCCAGGACGATTCGAGAGTGCGACAGCGTCGTGAGCGTGGCGCCGCTCGCGACGGATCCCCTCACCGGTGTAGCGCTGGCGGCCAGTAACTTTTGGGGGATCGCACCGGGCGCATTCTACGGATATCCGAAAGACAAGCTCTTGGATCTCGGCGCGCCGGAAGAGATCTTGCTCGATCTCTTTCTCCATCGCCCCAGCCGGTTCAACGTGTTGAGCGGCACCACGGCCGTGGAGGGCGAGGGTGACACACCCCTCCGCCACAATGTAATCATCGCCGGCTCGAGCACGACCGCCGTGGACAGCGTCGGCGCGGCTGTGATGGGCTTCGATCCGGAAAAGCTGCCGCTGCTTGGCCTGTTTGAGAAGCGTGGCCAAGGCATCCGGGACATTTACTCAATCTGGACGCGCGGCAGCGAAGTCGACGAAGTGGTCCGGAAGTTCCGGCGGCCGGCCCGCTGGGAGGTGTCATGATGCGTTGGACGAGGCGCGAATTCCTGTATGCTCCCGGGGCAAGCGGTTTGTTGATGTCCGCCCCCGGCTCCAAGACTCGTATCGGGCTGGTCCGTTCCGACCATCCCAGACTGCGCCGTCCGGCTTCGCCCGAGGCGCCGCTCGATTATGAAACCGTCCGGGAGATGGTCTGGCGCGCCATCGGCTACGGCGCTCCGGCCGCCGGCAGCCTGGAGGCGAAGATCAAGCCGGGCTCGTGGGTAGTGATCAAGCCGAACCTCGTTTCGCTGCGGCCGCTTCCCTGGTACCGCACCGGGGACGTTACGGATTTCCGCGTCACGGAAGCCGTGTTCGAGTACGTCGCCCGCCATTCCGCCGCGCGAAGGATCACGTTGGCTGAAGGCGGCTCATACCGCCGGCCGAGTGACCCCGCCGAGGACAATCACGTACTTCAAAACGGCCAGCCGGTGGATGCTTATTCGTTCGATTGGGGTCCGCAGGAATTCCCCGGGTGGAACGGGTCGATGGCCGCGATGATCGCGCGCCTGAGCAACGCTTTTCCGGACAAGCAGTTCGACTACGTGGACCTGAGCTACGACGCCGTGCGGGACCGAGCGGGCAACCTTGCGCGCTTGCCCGTTCCGGTGGCCGCCAACGGCGTCGGGGCCTTCAGCCGCCGCCCGGACTACTTTGTCACGAACACGATCCGGAACTGCGACTTCCTGGTCGTCGTGCCGGTGATGAAGATCCACCTTCAGTGCGGTATCACCGTGTGCTTGAAGAGCTATGTGGGTACGGCCCCTCGCGAGGCCTACAGCATTCCGGGCATCTTCAGTAATCACAATCTTCACCGGCAGCATGAAACGGACGGCCGCATCGACCACTTCATAACGGATCTGGCGGCGTTCCACCCGCCGGACTACTGCGTAGTGGACGCCATCCGCGGCTTGCAGCAACAGGAGCACGGCAACGGGAATCCGGACCAGATGGTACGCAGCAATATGGTGCTCGCGGGCGAGGATCCCATCGCCGTAGACGCCCTTTGCTCGAAACTCATGGGACTCAACCCGTGGGACATCGAGATGCTCCACCAGGGCCAGAAACGACTCATGGGCACCATGAGTCTGGCGCATGTCGAGGTGCGCGGCGACGAGCCCGACCGGTTCGCGCGCCGCTGGGACAAGGCCCGGCACTGGTACGGACGGTGCAACCGCGAATGGGTGGTGACCGCGTCCCCCGCTTCCGACGTGCGGACCTGGAAACGGTTGGAGGCCGCGACCGACACTCTCGACTTGGTTAGGGCGCTTGGTCCCTCCGCGTCATATGGTGCTGCGGTCCGTGTTCACGCTGACGGCCACCGCAAGGGATTTGTCTGGGTCGGCCTGCGGGGAAAACTCCGCGCCGCGTTGAACGGCCGCGAGATTATACGCCGGGAATGCGAGACGACGTACCGAGTCGGCCAGCTTCAGTACCGGCTGGATTTGGACCGGGGCGAGAACCTGCTTGATTTCCGGTTGGAGCCCGTGGGCGGGCAGGCCCTCTTGAGCGTCCTCGTTACGGATCTCGGCAACGCCGGCGATACGATGGAGGGCATCCGCTACTCGGTCGCCTGACGGTCGAGAGCGTGAGCCCGCGCTTGTCCTCGGGAGAGCGCCGGCCTTGAGCCGCACGAAGGAGGTCGAGTCATGTCAAAGGGCAGTACCCGCCGTACGTTTCTAGGAACAACCGCTCCGGCCATGGCCGCCGCATCCGCTCTGAGGCGGGGCGCCGAGGGCGCCCAGGCAATTCCCGGCTTCGACCAGACGCGCACGGAATTCGACAGGACGAAAACGTGGCGGCCCTTCAGCGACCGGAAGATCAAAGTCGGCCTGGTCGGCTACGGCGTCTGCAAATTCTCGGCTGAGTTTGAATTCCAACACCATCCCAACGTCGAGGTGGTCGCGGTGAGCGATCTGTTCCCCGACCGTCGC
>CAYRPT010000337.1:0-5323 GCA_964425895.1 uncultured Solibacteraceae bacterium
TTACCGGGGGCCGCTGCGCGAGCGCCTGCGGCGCGAATGTGGGGTTGATCTGGAGATCGTGCCCGCCGCTGACGTAGCGGAAATCGTCGCCAAGCTGCTCAACGAGAGGGCGGCCGGCAAGACGTGGGGCGGATCCGTCGACATGGTGTGGATCAATGGAGAGAACTTCCGCGCGGCCAAGGCCGGGCGTGTCCTATGGGGTCCCTTCGCGGAGAGACTGCCGAACATCCGGAACTACCACCCGGAATCCTGGCGGAGCGATTTCGGAACCCCGGTCGACGGCTTCGAGGCGCCCTGGCAACGGGCGCAGTTTGTCATGGCCTACGACACGTCCCGTACCCCGGATCCGCCGCGAACGATTCCCGCGCTCGGAGAATGGATCGACGCGCACCCGGGCCGTTTTACGTACATCGCACCGCCCGACTTCACCGGGTCAGCCTTTCTGCGACACGTCCTCTTCCATTTTGGAGGGGGCGCCCAACCGTTCCGGGAGGGCTTTGAGGAACAGCTCTATCGCCAAGCGGCGCGGACGACCTTCGCCTGGCTGAACCAGCGTGAACCTTCGCTATGGCGGCGGGGCGGAACCTATCCTGCTACGCTGCGGGAACTCAACCGCCTGTTCGCGAACAGCGAGGTGGACTTTGCCATGAGCTACGGCCCGTCGTTCGCCTCCGAGGCCATCGAGCGGGGGGAGTTTCCGTCCACCACAAGAACGTTCGTCTTCGATACCGGTACGATCGCCAACTACAACTTTCTGGCGATCACCTTCAACGCTGGCAACGTCGCTGGTGCGCTGGTCGCCATCAACCACCTGCTCTCGTTCGAGGCGGCTTTGGATGCGGCACGAGTTCTTCGAACTACGTTTCCCCTGGATCTCGGCCGCCTCACGCCGGAACAGCGGGACATGGCAAGCGCACTGCCGCGCGGCATCGCGACGCTGCCTGGCGAAGTGCTGGCAGCGCACGCACTTCCCGAGGCGGACGCGCGCTATTTGGAGCAGGTTGAGCGCGACTGGCGGACGGAGGTGCTGCTGCGATGAAGGGGGCGGCAGGTCTCGAAGTCAACGACCTGACGGCCGGCTACGGCCACGCGCTCGTGCTCGACGGATTCGAACTCGGCGTGGCCCCGGGCGAACTGGTGGCCCTGTTGGGACCCTCCGGCTGCGGCAAAACCACCGCACTGCGGGTGATCGCGGGGCTGCTTCCGGCCGTCCGCGGAGAGGTTCGGATGGACGGCGTCGCGCTCAACGGGCTGCCCCCAGAGCGGCGCGGTATCGCGATGGTGTTTCAGAAGCCGCTGTTGTTCCCACACATGACGGTGGAGGAGAACGTCAGTTTCGGCCTCAGGATGCGCCATGTGCCGGCCCCGGAATGCGCCCGGCGAGCGGCCGAGGCACTGGAAATGGTTCGGCTTACAGGCTTGGACCGGCGGCTGCCGCGGGAGATTTCGGGCGGTCAGGAGCAGCGGGTAGCCCTGGCGCGGGCGATTGTCACCGAACCCAAGGTCTTGCTATTGGATGAGCCGTTTTCGTCGCTCGACGAGCGCCTGCGTGTCGAGATGAGGGACCTGCTGCGCGTGATCCAGCGGCGCCTTCGGGTGACCGCGGTGTTTGTGACGCACGACCAGGACGAGGCGGCCACGCTCGCCGACCGCGTCGCCCTTCTCCTTTCCGGGAGGGTGGTGCAGGAGGGCCCAGCGCGAGAGTTCTACACCAGCCCGAAGACGCGCGGGGCGGCGGAGTTCCTCGGCTGGCGCCTGTTCCCAGAATTGCGCCTGGCCGGCGTGCGAGAGAGCTCTCGTGGTCCTTACGCCGCCTTCGCCGCTGGAAACGAACGTGGCGCCGTAGTCACACTCCGCACGGAGAGCGCTTGGCTCGAGCCGGCGTCCGCGATCACCGATGGGGAGTTGCGGGGTGTTATCGAATCCGTCACTGATCTCGGGGTGCGCGTGCGGTACAACGTGCGCCTCCTCGGGCAATTCGTACCGGTGGAGACATCTGATGATTCCGCCCGCCTCGAAGCCGGACAGGAAGTCCGACTCTGTGTCCCGCCCTCCTGGGTCCGTGAGCTGCCCTGATTGTCCGGCGCCCGGCCGCCCCGAGGTCCCCGGCCGTCGGGCGGAGAGAGCGTCTTGCGGGCGAAACCCGTTGTACTATGAAAGGGATACTTCTGACCGCGGTCTGGGAGCCGCGGTGCTGCGGACTTACACCATTTCATGTCCGACTTGTCAACCACCTACCTCGGCCTGCGCCTGGCGAACCCGTTGGTCGCCTCGCCGGGGCCTCTCAACAAAGGAATTCACCATCTCCGCCACCTCGAAGAGGCGGGCGTCGCCGCCGTCGTGCTGCATTCGTTGTTCGAGGAGCAGATCGAAATGCAAAACGGGGCATCGTCAGGCGGCGCTCTTCGATCCGCCCAATCCCTGTCATATTTTGACGATGTCGCGCAGACGCGGCCCGACGACTACCTCGAGCATTTGCGCCGTGCCAAGGAAGCGCTCGGCATCCCCGTGTTGGGTAGCCTGAACGGGTTCACCGCGGGAAGCTGGACGCGGTACGCCGGATACATTCAAGAGGCCGGCGCTGACGCTCTCGAGGTGAACCTCTACTACATGCCCGACGATCTCCTGACCCCGGGTTACGAGGTTGAGCGGATGCACGTGGAGCTCGTGCGGGAAATCCGAGCGAACGTTCGCATCCCGGTCGCGGTGAAACTCGGGCCGTTTTTCAGCTCGGTCCCGAACATCGCTTATCAGCTTTGTCAGACCGGAGCCGGCGGCGTCGTGCTCTTTAACCGGTTCTATCAACCGGACTTCAACTCGGAGAGCCGGTCCGTCCGGCCAACGTTGCAGCTCAGCGATTCCTCCGAGCTGCTGATGCGACTCCACTGGACGGCACTACTGTACGGCCGCCTGAAGGCCGATATCGCTGTCACCGGGGGCGTCAACACCCCAGCCGATGTTGCGAAGACGATCCTGGCTGGCGCGAACGTGGCGATGATGACGTCAGCGCTCCTGCGGGAAGGAATTGAGTATGCTTCCGAAGTTCGCCGCTGGCTGGCTGAATGGGTGACGCGCCAGGGTTGTGAAACGATCGGGCAACTCCGTGGCGCGTTAAGCGCTGCCCGTGAAGCCGAACCAGCGGCGTTGGAGCGCGCTGGTTACATGAGGGTCCTCGCCGGCTACGATATCCGGACATCGATCCCAATCCGGTTGGACGAGGACCGTATCACGGTGGAAGGCCGTTCCGATTTGTCAATGGCACGCAAGCTGGCCCTATACGAGGATCTGTACCGGTAGCGGCGTATCCGTCCGTGGTGCGAGCGTCAGACGGGCGCCAGATGGTGCTGCACAATGCTGCGGCCGACGATTGTTCCCGGGGTGCGATAGCTCCTGGACCGGTAGTGAAGGATGAGGGCCCGGACCCGCAGGGCGCTCTCCCGATTCTGAATGACACGGTAAGCCCGGGAGAGGCTTACCAAGTCCGGACGCGTGGAATTGATTTGAGCCGCCACCGGCCGGCCCCAGAGGTTCGTGGTTCGATAGGCTTCGGGTTCCTGGGCGGAGTCCCCTTCGCGGTTCCGAATCAAGGAGTCTGTGAGCCTCAAGAACCTCTTATCGGCGCATCGCTCCGGCTTTTGGCCGTATTCCGTCGATAGCGGCGGCCGGTTCACCGTCGCATCCGTCGCACTTGCCACCGTGCGCAGACGAAGTGTCCTGATTTCGGCCCTCGGCCAGCCCCTTGCCGGGCTCCCCGAGAGCCCCCGCGGCCATTGCGGCCAGGCCGAAGCACCCGCGCGCCGCCATGGCCTTGGCCAGCTCTTGCTCGGCCAGCTCGAGCATCAGGCCGCCGGATTCCTCCGTCTCTTCCCCGGACCAGCCCCCGGCGGCGGATTCCCGGACGGAACGGAGGATCTGAGCGAGCAGCAGTGCTTCGAATTCCTGGGCGGCCTCCCTCGGGCCTCGGGCCTGGAAAGCAAACGATCCCTCTGCCGGTCGCGCACTAGCGGTCAGAAGCGAGGCCGCAGTGGTCACTAGATCACCTCCAGGTGCGCATCGAGCGCGCCGGCGGCGCGCAAGTTCTGAAGAATCGCGATAATGTCGCGCGGTGTGGACCCGATGGCGATCAGCGCCCGCGCCAGGTCTTCCACCGTCGCGCCTGGATCGAGGGCGACCTTCTTCGCCTGTTCCTCGCGGACGTCAACCGCTACTTCCGGAGTCACAGCGGTCTGCCCCTCGCCGAAGGGCGCCGGCTGCGAAACGGCAAATGAAGTCTGAATCTCCACCGTGAGTGCGCCGTGCAGAATCGAAACCGGGGCGATCCGAACATCCTTCCCCATCACAATGGTTCCCGTGCGCTCGTTGATCACAATGCGGGCGGGGCGGTCGGTCTCAATCGTCAGGTTCTCCACAACCGAGACGAACTCCACGGTCGAGGTGCGGAAGGACTCCGGAACGCTAACCACTACCAGGCCTGCGTTCTCGGCCCTGGCGGCGGGCCGGTCCGGAGCCGGAAATCGCTGGTTAATCGCGGCGGCCAGGCGGGCAGCGGTGGTGAAGTCGCTATCGCGGAGCCGCCAGCGCAATTGATCGGCAGGCGTTATGGACGGTGCTGCACGCTCCACAATGGCCCCGCCGGGGATCCTGCCGGTCGTCGGGTGGTTCAACGTCCGGCTGTTGCCGCCCCCACCCGCCGAAAACCCGCCGGTGATCACCGGCCCCTGCGAGACCGCGTAAACCTCTCCACTCGCCGCCTTGAGAGGCGTGAGCAGCAGAACGCCACCCTGAAGCGTGGCCGCATCGCCGATGGCGGCTGCGGTCACGTCGATGCGGCTCCCCGGCTGCGCGAACGGCGGCAAGTTCGCCGTTACCATCACCGCCGCCGTGTTGCGCACCTGGATCGCCCGGGGATCCACCGACACCCCCATGCGCTCGAGCAGATTCGTCAATGTCTGGGCAGAGAAAACCGTCTGCCGCTTGTCGCCTGTCCCCGCGAGGCCGACCACCAGCCCATAGCCCAGCAACTGGTTGTCGCGAACACCTTCGATCGCCGCCAGATCCTTGATGCGGGCCGACGGAGTGGAGGGAGCCGCCCCCACTCGAACAGCGAGCAGGGCTCCCAGGCCGATGATCAAGCAAATCTTGAGCCGCATAGGGTTGACGATTCAGAAAGGCAGAATGCCGAGCAGGAGCCGGTAAAGGAAGTTGGGCCGGCGGATCGCGTCTCCCACCACGCCTTTGCCGTTCACCCGAACCTCAAGGTGCGCCAGACGGTCCGAGGAAACGCGGTTCGCCGCGCCGACGTCGTTCCAGCGCAAAAGACCCC
>CAYRPT010000338.1:0-5317 GCA_964425895.1 uncultured Solibacteraceae bacterium
CGGCGCCGCGTTTTTTGGGCGGGCTTATGGTCCCTGGGCAGGATACGTGCTGGCGGGCCTGATTGTGGTGACCGCCTTCGCCTCTATCTACGCCCTGCTGCTGGGCTACTCGCGGATTCCCTACGCCGCGGCGCAGGACGGCGTGTTCCTGCGTTGGTTCGGCGAGTTGCATTCCACCAAGGAGTTCCCCCACCGCTCGCTTCTGCTCGTAGGCCTGGCGGCCATCATCGCGAGCTTCTTCACGCTTCAGGACGTTATCCTCGCGCTGATGGCGGCGAGGATCCTGATTCAGTTTCTCGGCCAGATCATTGCGTTGTTTCTGATCCGGGCGCGGCGTCGCGAGATCGAGCGGCCTTTCTCGATGTGGTTCTACCCGGCGCCGGCGCTGATCTCGTTTACCGGCTACACGTATGTCTTCTTGTCTCTCGGCTGGAAGTTCATCGCGTTCGGCTTGCTGACTTTGCTGGTGGGAGCGGCGGTCTACCTGGTCGCGGCCGGCCGGCAAGGCGAGTGGCCCTTTGCTCGAACCAGGTAGGCCGGACGCCGGACCGGCCCGGCACAAGCTTCAACCCCATCCGCTTCAGCGCCGCGCGCGTCTCCTCCCGCCTTGCACCTGAAATTCGCTGAAAGGCCGGCCCTCCATGCGGCATTCCGCTGGTGAAGGAGCAATTTCATGGAACTGGCAAGACAAACGAAGAACTGGCTGGCGGGTGCCGTACTTCTCGCCGCCTGGAGCTGCACTACTTCCGGGGCGGCGTCGCCGGCGGCCGGCGTCAACGAGGTCGCGCCCGGCGCGTTGATGCGGATCGGCCCCGCGAACGAGCCGGCGGCGTTCTGTCCGCTCGAACATACCGATGTGCGGGCGGCCATCAGCGGCTTCCTGGCGCGGGTCACCGTCACCCAGCAGTTCCGCAACGATTCGCCCGAAGCCGTCGAGGCGGTGTACGTCTTTCCGCTCTCGCAGCGCGCGGCTGTCGACGGGATGACGATGCGGGTCGGCGACCGGACCGTCAAGGGGACCATCAAGGAGCGCGAGGAAGCCCGGGCCATCTACGAAGCGGCCAAGGCGCGTGGCCACCTGGCGTCGCTGCTCGACCAGGAGCGGCCCAACATCTTCACGCAGGCGGTGGCGAACATCCCGCCGGGCGCAAAAGTGCAGGTTGAGATCACCTACGTCGAGACACTCCCGTATGAGGACGGAACCTACGAGTTCTCTTTCCCGATGGTTGTAGGTCCGCGGTACATCCCCGGCCAGGGCGCTGGCCGGTCCGGCGGCGGCTGGGCGTCCGACACCAACGAGGTCCCCGATGCCTCCAAAATCACGCCTCCCGTGGCGCGGCCGGGCACTCGGGCCGGACACGACATCTCGGTGGCGGTGTCGCTCGACGCCGGCGTGCCGGTGCGGCGGGTGCTCTCGAAGACCAACGAGATCGACGTGGAGGAGCGCGGCCGCGGCCGCGCGGAGATCCGGCGGCGGGCGAAAAACACCAAGCCGAACAAGGACTTCGTGCTGTCCTACGATGTTGCCGGCGCCGGGATCGCCGATGCGGTCCTCACCCATCACGACGCGCGCGGCGGCTTCTTCACCCTGGTGCTTCAGCCTCCGGCGCGGGTTTCCGCGGAAGACGTGACGCCAAAAGAGATGGTGTTTGTCCTGGATACCTCGGGCTCGATGTCCGGTATGCCCATCGAGAAGGCCAAGGAGGTGATTCAACTGGCGATCGACGGACTCTATCCGCGCGACACCTTCAACCTGATCACGTTCGCGGGCGACACGCGTCTCCTCTTCCCGGCCCCCGTGCCTGCCACCCCGGAGAACGTCCGGCTGGCCAAGGAGTTCGTAAGCGGCCGCTACGGCGGCGGGGGAACGGAGATGATGAAAGCCATCCGCGCTGCGCTCGATCCCTCGGACCGGCAGGAGCACCTGCGGATCGTCTGCTTCCTGACCGATGGCTACGTCGGCAACGACATGGCGATCGTGGACGAGATTCAGAAGCATCCGAATGCCCGCGTGTTCTCTTTCGGCATTGGAAGCTCGGTGAACCGCTTCCTGCTCGACAAGATGGCCGAGGTCAGCCGGGGCGAGGTGGAATACGTGACCCTGAAGGATGACGGTTCGGCCGCTGCCCGGCGATTCCACGAGCGGGTTCGCAATCCGCTGCTCACCGATGTCGCCATCGACTGGGGCGGCCTCCCCGTCAGCGAGGTCTATCCGAAGCGGATCCCCGACCTGTTCAGCGCCAAGCCCGTTGTTGTGGCCGGACGCTACCAGGGGCCGGCGCGCGGCATCGTCGGGCTCCAGGGGCGGATGTCAGGTCAGCCATTCACGCGTTCCATTTCGATCGACCTGCCGTCGGAGGCCTCCCGCCACGACGTGCTCGCCACCCTCTGGGCCCGCCGCAAGGTGGATGCCCTGATGGCGGAGGACTGGACGGGAGTTCAAAACCGCAGCCCCAAACCGGAGGTCCGGCGGGCCATCACGGATCTGGGCCTGGAGTTCAAGTTGGTGACCCAATTCACCTCGTTCGTCGCGGTGGAGGAGTCGATCGTGACCGAGGGCGGCCGACCGAGGCGCGTCGAGGTGCCTGTTGAGATGCCCGAGGGCGTGAGCTACGAGGGGGTCTTCGGCGGCAACGAGATGGTGCGGACGATGGCGAAATCCGGGTTTGCGGGCGTGCCGGCAGGTGCGCATCGAACGATGATTGCGCAGGAGGCGGCGCCCGGCCCCGGACCGTCGGCCCCTGCTTCCCGGGACGAAGCGAAAGCGGCCGAGGAGCAAGACCTGCGGAAGCGGCGCGACAACCCCGCCGCGAAACTGCATCCGGACTTGGTGCGATTGGCGGAGGGCGGCGTGGCCGCCGGCCTGACCGTGCGGGCCGGACTGGTGCTGGTCGATGTGTGGCTCGAGGACGCTGCGCCGGAAACCCTCGCCCGCCTCCGGGCGCTGGGCTTCCGGCCGGAGGGAAACGTCAAGGTGGCCAAGATCAGGGCAGGTTGGCTGCCGGTGGCCAAGCTGCGGGAAGCGGCGGCGCTGGCAGGCGTCCGGTTTGTCACGCCCCACCGCGGCTGAAAGGCGGACGACACCGTGCCGCCTGGCGTCGTCGGGCGCCGGCTCTGGGGACGGAAACGCCCTCGAACCGTGCCTGGACGGCGCCGGCGGCATGGCGCATCACAACGAGCCCGACATCCGTCGTTTCCGGAACAGGATCAGGCTCACCCGGCTTCCCGGCGCTTTCTCACCGCCAATACCCGCCGACCCAGACAAAGCCGCCCCGCCGCGCTTTCCAGTACCCGGGCGCCCAGACCGCCCGCGGGCGCGGCGGCACTACCCACGATCCCGCCACCCAGGCGTAACGGTGCCCGGTCCACCGGTAATAGCCGGGAATCCAGACATGTCTCGGACCCGGGCGCACAACCACGACCTCGCGCGGCGGCCGGGGCGGCCCGAAGCGGACAAAAACCTCCGCGGCCCCGGCTCCACCTGCCGCCAGGGTCAGGGCGAATACGCTGATGGCGAAGAATCTCTTCATGATCGTCCTCCGTTTGGTCCTATCGGACTCGCACCACGGCATGCACGCCGGCCGCCAGAGAGCCAAGTCCTTGATACTCCTTGGCCCGGAATCGTTGCGTCCGGATCCCTGGTGGCCGCAATCCACCGGCCTGATCCGAATCCACCAGCCCCCGCGGTCGTCCGGATCACGCCAACGGGAAGTTGCAGTGCCTGGGGGAGCGGTGGCTTAAACTGGGAGCGAGGGCTGGAGGTGATCGTGGACGCATTGGCAGAGAAGCTGGACGAGCGATTGCGCCGGTGGAGGCCGGATACGGCGGCCGAGGCCAGGGAGCGCATCATGGAGGTGATAGAACTCGCCGATCAGGATCTCCTTGATGTCGCGCGCTCGCGCGCCGCCGAACAGGAGGTCCTCGACCTGCTCGATGAACCCCCTGCCCGGTGAGATCTGGCTGGCGGACCTGGGACTCTCCGCCAAGACACGTCCTGTTGTCATTGTCTCCCGTCAGGACCCCGACCCGCCGCGATCTCTCGTTTTGTACGTGCCTCTCACCACTCAATGGAGGAACAGCCCATATGAGGTGCCGCTCCCGCGGCTTCCATTCCTTGATCGTGAATCGGTAGCCAACGTTCAGGGATTAGGGTCACTACCAACCGTACGCCTTGAACGCAAGATTGGCAGGCTTTCCGTCGAGGTGATGATGCGACTGAAAACCGCGCTGGCTTTTGCGCTCGATCTTCCAAAACCTTCCGAATGAGTCGCGCCCGATCTGGCGGCGTGCTTGCCCCGCCGCAGTTGGATCCCTCGCGCGCTGACCATGCACTTGCGGCTGGTGGCGGTGAAGCCGGGCGCGCCTTCAAGGCGATGCTGACGATGGAGAAGATCGACACCGCCGCCATCGAGGCAGCCCGGCGAGGCTGACGCGCATACGCCGGCATGTCCCTATTCGTCCCGGATCACGCCGGCGGGAAAAGGATGCTGCCACCTTCCAATAACACGGCCAACCGCTCCTCCGCGGGTTGGGCGTGATACGTCCAAGTGGCGCGCTGAGATGGGCGTCAGACGGCGCTCGGACAGGGATAAACTCAGGATATGCGCAATGAGTTCACTGCGATCGTTGAGCGAGACGAGTCTTGGTACGTCGCCTACTGCGCCGAAGTCCCAGGCGCCAACGGCCAGGGCAAAACGCGTGAGGAATGCCTGGCCAACCTGCGAGAAGCGATCTCCCTCATCCTGGAACATCGACGCGAGGACTCGCTTCGGGCGCTGCCTCCTGACGCAGAGAAGGAACTTCTTGTTGTCGGATGAAGCGTGACGCCCTCCTTCGCCACTTGCGCACGCACGGATGCGTGTTGCGAAGAGAAGGCAAGGCGCATTCCTTGTGGGAGAATCCGCGAACGGGGCATGCGGAAGCGGTACCGCGACACAGCGAAATCGCGAACCTCCTCGCCAAACGAATCTGTCGCAGACTGTTGATTCCAGATCCTCCCGGCTGAGACGCGGCATCATAGCAATCCGTCGGGCGTCACACGGCCACGTGCACGCCGGGATTCTTTAGCTTCCGGAAAAACGGTCGGTTCAGGGTCAGCTACCGGCAGGCGAGGCGGACTCCATCGTCTGGGCGGCCGCGGACAACTTGACCGGAAACGCCCAAACCATGGAGCCGCCCGCCCATCCCGGACACCGAAGGCCGCATGACCCGAAGCCCGCCCGGAGTCCCGGCAGCCCTCCACCGGTCCGCCACGCGCCCGCTGGCCTTCGAAATCGGACGGCCGAACGCTTGAAGAATCAAATCCCGGTATGGATCG
>CAYRPT010000339.1:0-5316 GCA_964425895.1 uncultured Solibacteraceae bacterium
ACTTTCGTCTTGTTCGACGAGGTGGAAAAGGCGAGCGACGCCCTTTGGAACCTGCTGTTGGGGATCCTCGACAAGGCCACGCTGACGTTGGGAGACAACCGGAGGGTGGACTTCTCGCGGGCCATGGTTTTCCTGACGAGCAACCTTGGGGCCTCCGAAATGAGTTCCATTTTGAGCCCGAAGGTGGGGTTCGGGGCGCACCTGCCGGCCGTCTCCACCGCCACTCCGGCGCTGACCGACAAGATCACACGGGCGGGCACCGAAGCCGCCCGGCGCAAATTCACCCCGGAGTTCGTCAACCGCCTGGACAAGATCGTTGTCTTCCAGCCGCTGGGCGAAGAGGAGTTGGGGAAGATACTCGACATCGAGCTCGGCTTCGTGCAGCGGCGGGTGTTCTCTTCGGCGAATAGCCAGAGCCGCTTTGTGTTCCGCGTGTCCGATAGGGCACGCCGGCATCTACTCGCGTCGGGAACCGACGTGAAGTACGGCGCACGGCATCTCAAGCGGGCCATCGAGCGCCTGCTGGTGCAGCCGATTTCCAACCTGGTGGCCAGCGAGCAGATTCGGGGTGGTGACCTGATCCGCGTGGATTACGACGCTTCCGGAAGCACCCTGACGTTCGTCCGGGAAGGGCACGGCTTGGAACTCCATGAGATGACGAAGCTGGCGGACTTCGAGAATCTGCCATTTCCCAAAGTCGCCGCGGCTGCCCGAGCGGAGGCGCGCCGTGCGCGGCCCGCCAGCGGCCGGGGATAGGATTGGGACCACACCACCGGACTTTCGTTCCGGTACACTGAGCCCGGGCCGGGGGGGCTTTCCCCCCAGATTCCTCTAGGGACATCTTCCTAGCTTGCTAAACCCGCGCGCCAAGGCGTCCGATGAACAGGGGAACACACTTCGCGTGAGGCCGGGAAGGCGCCCCCTGCGGACCCCTGTGCCGGCCTCGCGGCCATGAAACTGAGCGTATCGTGCCCGGCGGCGTGGACCGAGAGACCGTGATCGTCATCCTCTGCCTGGCGGCTGTCGCCGTGCAGACGATCCGGTTGTTACACCAGCGGCGCCTGCGCAACGAGACCGACCGGCTCTGGGACGGCATCTCGCACCGTCAGCGCCTCAAGAACCTGTTTCAGATGCTGCCGGCCGGCTATCTTGCCGTCGACCAGGACGGCTTCATCCGGGAAGCGAACCCGCGCGAGGCGGAGTTGCGCGGAATCCCCGCCGCCCAGCTTGTCAGGATGGCTTACTGGGAGCTATTCCCCGAGGAAGAGCGGAGCCAGGAACGCGAACGCTTCTTCCGTAGACTTGACGGCGACGATACTCCGGCCACCGCCAGGCAAACCTGCCGGCGGCCCAACGGCGATCTTCGGATCCTGGAAGTGCATAGCGCCATCCTGCGCAATGATGCCGGGAAGGCGGTGGGCATGGGCTATACCACGCTCGACGTTACTGAGCGCCAGCGCAGTGAAGAAGAGGTTCTCCAGACGACCGCCGAGCTCAAGGCCCTGTTCGCCGCCTTTCCTGATCATTTCCTCCGGCTCAACCACGAGGGGTTCGTGCTCGATTGGAGGGCCGGCCGCGCCAGTCATCCCTTTCTGACCGCCGCGGATCCCTTGGGGAAGAGCATTCGCACCCTGCTCCCGCTCGACGCCGCCGAGCGGCTGCTTCAAACCATGCGCCAGGTGAGGGAGACGCAGGGTATGGGTGTCGCCGAGTACGAGCGGGCAGCCATGGACGGCGCCACCCACTTCGAAGTGCGAATGCTCCCGCTGAACTGGACGGACACCATTGCGGTCGTTCGCGACATCACCGCCAAGAAGCGCGACGAAACGCGGCTGGAGCAGTACGCCGAGGAGCTGCAAACCAAGAACCGCGAGCTCGAGGAGGCTCTCTATCGGGCGCAGGAGGCCACCAAGCTGAAGAGCCGATTTCTCGCCAACATGAGCCACGAGATCCGCACGCCGATGAATGGCGTGATCGGGATGACCGAGTTTCTCCTTTCCACACCGCTCAATCCGGAACAGCGTGAGTACGCCGAAAGCGTGAAGAACTCGGCTAACTCACTCCTCACGGTGTTGAACGACATCCTGGATATCTCGAAGATCGAGGCCGGCAAACTCCAGATCGAGGCGATACCTTTCGATCTGGGAGCGACCATCGAGGAAGTCGCTACCGTCTTCTCGTTCCGTGCCAAGGCCAAGGATCTCGAATTCGTCTCCAGCCCGCTGCCCAGATTGGACTGCCTGCTCGTCGGTGACCCGGGGCGTCTGCGTCAGGTTCTGAACAATCTTCTCGGTAACGCCATCAAGTTCACACACCACGGCCGGGTTACCCTGCGGACCGAACTTGTCCATCAGACCCGCGATCACCTGATGCTCCGCTTCTGGATTGAGGACACCGGGATCGGCATCGCCTCCGATCAACGTGATCGCCTGTTCGAAACCTTCTACCAGGGCGACAACTCCATGACCCGCAAGTACGGTGGCACGGGACTCGGTCTGGCGATCTCGAGACAACTCGTGGAGCTGATGGGCGGCCGGATCGGCCTGCACAGCAGTTCACACCGCGGGAGCTCGTTCTGGTTCACCGTCCGGTACGGTAAGCGGCCAGTCGAGGAGGCGGTGCCGCTGAAGCCATCGAGCCTCAAGGGACTTCGCGTACTTATCGTAGACCGCAAGGCCAGCGCATCGCCGATTGTGAGGCAGTACCTGCCGTCGTGGGGCTGCGAGGGCGAGATGGTGCACCACGGGCGTCAGGCGGCGCCGGCGCTCCGGGAGGCGGCCGCGGCCGGCCGGCCCTTCGGCGTCGCTCTGATTGATCTCGAACTGGCGGCGCTCGACGACTTTCAGGCGGATCGGGATATTAAGGCCGATCCGCTGATCACCCGCACCGCCTTGATCGCCATGACGTCCGCACCCATGCGGGGCGACGGCATCCAAATGTCGCAAGCGGGTTTCGCAGGATACCTGGTGAAGCCCTTTCAGCCGTCGGAGCTTGAAGGCGTCATCGGCGAAGTGTGGCGCACGGCGGAGCAGGGCGGCACGGCGCTGGTCACGCGCCACAGCTTGAGCCGCCACACTCCCCGGCCACCGGTACAACACCCGGAGCCGGCGGTGTCCCAACCGCCACCCCTGGCCACCCCGGCATTCAGTGGCGGCCCAAAGACCGGCGCCCTGGCGCACTCAAAGATGCGGGTTTTGGTGGCGGAAGACAACATCGTCAACCAGAAGATAGCCGCCCGCCTCCTCGAAAAGGCCGGCCTCGACGTCGATGTCGTCTCGAACGGACGAGAGGCGATCGCCGCCTGGGAACGCACGGTTTACGACCTCATTCTGATGGATTGCCAGATGCCGGAGATGGACGGTTTCGAGGCCACTTCGCATATCCGCCAACACGAGAACGGTGGGCGGCGTACGCCCATCTGCGCCCTGACGGCGCATGCCATGGCCGCCGACCGCGAGAAGTGCCTGGCCTCGGGAATGGACCATTACCTGAGCAAGCCGGTTGACCTCGGGAAGCTTCAGGAGGCCATCAGCCAACTCGTGCAGCGCGAGCCCGCGGAGGCGCACGGCTGACCGGCCCCGCGCGCCCTTACCGGAAGAGTGGAGCAACGCCGGCGGCCGCTGTCTTCACCACGAAGGTGACGGCGAAAGCCAGGGCCAGCGGCAGGAGGGCCCCAACGAGGGTCCATCGGCGACTGCGCGTTTCTTTCCAGATGGTCAAGATCGTCGTCCCGCACGGATTGTGCAGGAGCGCGAACAGCATGAGGCAGACGGCCGTGATCAGTGTCCAGCCGTGCTCGCCGACGAGCAGTGCCCGAAGCTGGTCGAACGACTCAAGCTCGGTCATCATCCCCGCGCCCATGTATACCATCAGCATGGTCGGCACCACGATCTCGTTCGCCGGAATGGCAATCACGTACGCCAGCAGGATGACGCCGTCGAGTCCTATGGCCCGGCCCAGCGGGTCGAGAAAGGCGGCCGCGCGCCCCGCCAGGGTATCGCCGCCGGCCTGGATGTTTCCCAGAATCCAGATGACCGCGCCCGCCGGCGCCGCGGTCATCATCGCGCGGAACAAGACGAATACCGTGCGGTCGATGAGCGACGTGTAGAGGATCCGCAGAAAGCTGGGCCTCCGGTAGGGAGGCAACTCCAGTGTGAAGGCGGAGGCTTCGCCCTTGAGTACGGTTCGCGCCAGCGCCCACGAAACCACCAGCGTGAAGCCCACACCAACCAGCACGACTCCCACCACGCTGCCGGCGGCCGCAAGCGAAGCAAAGGCTGGTGGGAACGCACTGGCCACAAAAACCGTGGCGAGCATGATCAGGGTCGGGAAGCGCCCGTTGCAAGGGACGAAATTGTTCGTCAAGATGGCAATCAGACGTTCCCGGGGCGAGTCAATAATCCGCGTCGCAATCACCCCGGCGGCGTTGCATCCGAATCCCATGGCCATCGTCAAAGACTGCTTGCCGTGAGCGCCCGCACGACGGAAAAGCCAGTCCAGATTGAAGGCTACGCGGGGAAGATAACCCAGATCCTCCAGGATGGTGAACAAGGGGAAGAAGATCGCCATCGGCGGCAGCATCACGCTGACCACCCAGGCGAGTCCCCGGTACACGCCGTGCCAGACAAATCCGGTCAACCACCAAGGCAAACCCCAGGCGTCAAACTGCGCCGCCGCTCGTGCCTCCACCCAGAATAGGGCCGAGGCCAGCGCCTGGGACGGGTAGTTGGCGCCGACGATCGTGAGCCAAAAGACCGCCGCCAGCATCAGCAGCATCAGTGGAAGACCAAAGATGCGCGAAGTCACCAGCCGGTCAATTCGCTGGTCGAGAGTCCATCGGTTGTCCCCACGCTCACGCGCCGCGAGCCGGGACACACGCCGGGACTCCTCGTAAAGCGCGCCCACCATCTCGTCGCGGAAATCCTCCCCCAATCCCCGACGCAACGTGTCCGCACGATCGAGGATCTGGCGAGCCGGGGCAGCGGGTTCGGTCATCACTGCGCGCCCTCGAGCGAGATCAACTGGCTGGCCCGGTCCACCGGCGCCGACTGGCGCGCAACCAGCGTCGACAGTTCGCCGCTCAGCAGGGCCTGCCGGATCCGGTGGTCACCATCCAGCAGCCGGTAAGCCACCCAGCGAGAGCATGGGAGCCCCGGCGCCAGATCCTCGATCATGGGTGTCAACTCGTCCGCGGCAGCTTCGAGAGCGCTGTTCCGCCGCCATCTTCGCCGCGGCTCCGACGGGATGTCGCCATGGATCACCCCCGCCACCGTGCGAACCAGCTCGTGCAGACCGTCCCCGGTTCGCGCCACGGTC
>CAYRPT010000340.1:0-5312 GCA_964425895.1 uncultured Solibacteraceae bacterium
ATCCGGATCGAACAGCGTGAGGTTCCGGAAGCCGTCGGTGGCCAGGCCGCGGCCCGCGAGGAACTTTGCCGCCCTCTCCCGGATTTCGTCCTTGGAGTATGTGAGCGAGATTGAGGCCTGGGGGAAGGCCGCGGTGTAGTACCGCGCGACACAGAGCGCCGCCGCGGCGATCAACACCAGGGCGCCGGCCACCAGCCGCCGGTCGGCGCGTTCCATCGGTTCGAGAGGCATTCGGAAGAACCCTTATTGCACCATAGCGCGGCGCGGACGCCGGGAGACAACGCCGCTCGCACCGCCCCGGCGTGTCTTGCCATCCCGGCTGATTCCTCCGCCCCCGCCGGCGCGGTAAGGCAGCCGATTCCCGTTTGTTACCATAAAACTACAGAAATGCTTCGCTTCGAGACCGCGGGGGAGTCCCACGGGGAGTGCCTGATCGCCACGTTGACGGGATTGCCCGCGGATGTGCCGGTTTGCGTCGCGCGAATCGACCGCGAGCTTTGGCGCCGCCAGCAAGGGTACGGGCGCGGCGGGCGCATGAAGATTGAGACGGATCGCGTGAGGATTGTTTCCGGTGTTCGCCACTCGCGGACGATCGGATCGCCGGTCGCCATGGTCATCGAAAACAGGGACTGGCCTAACTGGACCGAAGCGTTGCCCGTGGAGGCGGAACCGGACAGCGACCACCGGAAAAAGCCCGTGACGCGCCCGCGGCCGGGGCACGCCGACCTGGCGGGCGCCATCAAGTTCAACTTCCACGACGCGCGCTACATCCTGGAACGGGCCAGCGCGCGCGAAACGACGGCGCGGGTGGCGGCCGGCGCCCTGGCCAAGCAGTTTCTCGGGGCATTCGGCATCGAGGTCCTGAGCCACGTCGTCGCCGTCGGTCCGGTTGTTCTGGAGCGCCCGGCGGCGTGGGACGAACTCGTCGCGCTCAGTGAGAAGGACGACGTTATGCTCGGGTGCGTGGACGCGGACGCCGAAGCCCGCATGAAAGAGGTTGTCGACGAGGCCTATCGCACCGGCGACACCGCCGGCGGCATCTTTGAGGTAGTGGCTCACAACGTCCCACCCGGTCTGGGCTCGCACGCGATGTGGGACGCCCGCCTCGACGGGCGCCTGGCGCAGGCGATCGTATCGATTCAAGCGGTCAAGGGCGTGGAGCTGGGCTCGGCCGCCGCGGGCGCCGCCAACTTCGGGTCGAAGGTTCAGGATACGATTCACTATGACCGAGGGGCGCACCAGTTCCGGCGCGGCGCGAACCGGGCGGGTGGGCTGGAGGGCGGTATCACCAACGGCCAGGATGTGGTCATCCGGGGCTATCTCAAGCCGATCTCCACACTGCGCAGACCGCTCGAATCGGTGGACCTGGAAACGCGCGAGCCGTCGCTGGCCGCCTACGAACGCAGCGACGTTTGCGTGGTGCCGGCCGCCGGCGTCGTCGGAGAAGCCATGACGGCGCTGGTGCTGGCACAGGCTTTTCTCGAGAAATTCGGCGGCGATTCCCTGGGGGAAACCCGCCGGAATTATGAGGGTTACGTGGAACAGGTAAGGCAGTTCTGATGGTTTACGACGTCATTCGCTATCCCGATCCCCGGCTGGAAACGCCCTGCGATCCGGTCGTGGAATTTGACACGCCTGAGCTCGATCAGCTCGTGGCGGACATGTTCGATACGATGTACTACCACAAGGGCGTCGGCCTCGCCGCGCCGCAGATCGGGGTGATGAGGCAGGTCGCCGTCATCGACGTGTCCCTGGGAGAAGATCCCGGGCAGAAGATCGTCATCATCAACCCGCGAATCGGCCGCAAGGCCGGCACGCAGCGCGACGAGGAGGGTTGCCTCTGCTTCCCGGGATTTCGTGAAAAGGTCACTCGGGCCTTGAACGTCGTGGTCGAAGCCCGGGACGCCTCCGGCCAGGCCATCCGCCTTGAGGGTGAGGGACTGCTCTCGCGCGCCCTGCAACACGAGATCGACCATCTCGACGGCGTCCTGTTCATTCAGCACATCAGCGCTCTCAAGCGCGATCTCATCCGCCGCAAGATCCGCAAGCTCATTCGGGCGGGCGAGTGGGGCCCGGTAACGCCCGGACTGCGCGAGGAGGAGTCGCAGGCGGTTCGCGCCTGACCCGGAGCCCGCTTTGCGCATCGCCTTCCTCGGGACGCCCGATTTCGCCGTGCCTTCGCTCGAACGGCTCATCGAAAGCGGCTTCGAAATCGCGGCGGTGGTGACCCAGCCGGACAAACCGAAGGGTCGCGGCGGCCAGCTCTCCGCTCCGCCCGTGAAGCTTACAGCGGAGACCTACGGGCTGCCGGTTCATCAGCCGGCCCGCATCAAGACGCCCGAAGCGGCCGCACTCTTCCGGAGTTTCGGCGTGGAAGCCATGGCGGTCGTCGCCTACGGCAAGATCATCCCACAGGAGATCATCGACATCCCCCCGCTCGGCCTAGTCAACGTGCATGCCTCGCTGCTACCCAAGTACCGCGGCGCGGCGCCCATCCAATGGGCGATCGCCGAAGGGGAAACCCGCACGGGCGTCACCACCATGCGGATCACCGCCGGACTCGACGAGGGAGATATTCTGCTCGCGCGCGAGACGGAGATCGGTCCGGAGGAGACCGCCGTCGCGCTCTCGGAGCGCCTCTCCCTGCTGGGCGCCGATCTGCTGGTGCAAACTCTCAACGGCCTTCGCGCCGGCGCCATCCAGCCCCGGCCACAGGACCATGAGCGGGCCACCTTCGCGCCCCTGCTCACCAAGGACGCGGGGCGCATCGACTGGCGCTGGCCCGCGTGGGCAATACACAACCGGGTGCGCGGGTTTCAGCCCTGGCCAGGGACGTGGACCACGTTTCGGGGGCGATTGCTCCATGTCTGGAAATCGCGCCCGGGCGAGGCGGCGCTGCCGGGTCCGCCCGGCGCCATTCACGCCCAGGGGCGCCGTCTCGTGGCCGCTTGCGGCGAAGGCTCGCTCGAACTCCTCGAAGTCCAGCGGGAGGGACGCACGCGCGTGTCCGCCGCCGCATTTCTCAATGGCCTTCATCTCAGCGAGGGAGAAATTCTGGGAGGTGAGCCGGAGTGAAACCACCGCTCGGCTATCGATTCGCATCCACCTATGCAGGCATCCGCAAGTTGCGCAAGGATGACCTGGCTCTGATCGTCTCCGAAACGGCCGCGTCGGCCTCCGCGATGTTCACGACGAACCGCGTCCAGGCCGCGGCCGTCGGCCACGGCCGCCGGCACCTGGCGCAGTCCGGCGGCCGCGTCCGGGCGGTGCTCATCAACGCCGGAAACGCCAACTGCGCCACGCGCACCGGCGATGCGGTGGCCCGGACTTGTAGCCGGCAGCTCGCCAGGCTCCTGAGAGTCCCGGTGGCGCAGGTCTTTCCCTCCTCGACAGGCGTCATCGGCGTAGAGCTCAACCCGGACCTCATCACGGAAAGGCTGCCGGAGCTCGTGGCCGGACTGTCGCCGGACCGCCTGCCCGACGTCGCCGATGCGATCATGACCACTGACACGGTGGCGAAGTTGGCGAGCGTGGAGATGGCCTTGAGGGCGGGCGAAGTGCGCATCGCCGGCATCACCAAGGGGTCGGGAATGATCCATCCGAACATGGCCACCACGCTGTGCTTCGTCGTGACGGACGCCGCCATGGATCCCTCAACCCTCCGGAAACTTCTGAAGCCTGCGGTCGAGCAGAGCTTCCACCGGCTTTCCGTCGACGGCGATACCTCCACCAACGATACGGTCCTGTTGCTGGCGAACGGCGCCTCCGGCGCGGCCCCGGCCAGGCGCGAGATTCCCCACGTGCAAGAAGCGCTCAACGGCCTGCTGGCGGATCTGGCGCGCAAGATCGCCCGCGACGGCGAAGGGGCGCGCAAGCTTATTACCATTGACGTCGCCGGCGCCAAGACCAACGATCAGGCCGTGCGCATCGCCCGCGCCATCGCCAATTCGCCGCTTGTGAAGACCGCGATCGCCGGCGCCGATCCGAACTGGGGACGGATTCTCTCCGCCGCGGGGTACTCCGGCGTACCCTTCGAGCCAGCCCTGGTGGACATCGCGCTCCAGGGCGTGCCGGTGTGCCGCGGCGGGCTGGCGGCCGAGTTCTCCGAGTCCGGGATGGAAAAGCTTCTGGCGCATTCAGAATGCTCCATCCGCTTCGCGATCCGCGGCCGGGGCCGCGGCCAGGCGCGGTTTTGGACGTGCGACCTCACCGAAGGCTACGTCCATATCAACGCGGACTACCGGACGTAGGCGGGGGGAAAGCGCGCCGTCGAGCCGCCTGCTACTCGGCAGGCTCCCTCCCGCCGCTCATCGCGCGAAGAAACGGCAAGCCGGCGAGGCCCAGCAGAAGGTACCGCGCGGTCAGCAACACTCCGAGCGCCGCTCCCGTGGCCGGATCAAAATAGGCGCGAAAGAAGTAGATGGTCGCCGCATCGCGCGTGCCGGCGCCGCCGAAGGTCACCGGCGCCAACCCCGCCAGAATCCCGAGCGGGGCGAGGGCCATCGCGTCCATCACCGGCATGGCCACTCCAAGAGCCCGGATGAACATCCAGACCTGGAACAGGTTCACGAACCAGATCCCCAGCGATTCGAGCGCCACCTCCAGAGTCCGCGCCGGGCGCCGCCACACGAACTCCTGCATCGTCCCCCAGGCGTCGCGCAGCGCGGCCACCCTGCCCCGCCACGCTGGCGGCGACCAGCGTTCCGCCAACCCGAAGACCGCCCGGCCGCACGCTCGGGAAACCAGCGCCAGCAGCCCGGCGGCCAGGCCCGCACCGATCACCAATCCCAACACCGTCGCGTCGCCGCTGCGCCGCGGGAGCACGGCCAGCCCGGCGGCGCACCACAGGAACAGAGCCAACATGTCGCAACCGCGTTCGAACAACACCAGAGCCAGCGCCTGGGAGCCGGAGAGGTGGCCTCGCTGCCGGAAGAACCAACCCTTGGCCAAGTCGCCCATCTTGGAGGGCAGCGCCAGATTCAGGGTCGCGGCCGCCAGATTGAGTCCAATCGCTTCCGGCAGACTGATTCCCCGGGTTGCCGGCACTAACCGTACAAGCCGGACCGCGGCGGCGAGCACCAGCGGCGCCAGCATGGCGAACGCCGCCGCCATCCAGGCTCTGTCCGAAGCGGACAGGACTCGCACGATCCGCCCGGGGCTGATTCGCCAATAGAGCGCCGCCAGGATCAGCGCCGCGGCCACCAGCGGGATCAGACGGCGCGTTGTCATGGAAGCATCCGCCCCGCACGCGCCGGCCAGCGGATTTAGACCCTTGTTCACCGCCGCCTAGGGTCCGCGGCCCTCCGCGGTTT
>CAYRPT010000341.1:0-5308 GCA_964425895.1 uncultured Solibacteraceae bacterium
CGATTTTTGCAGGACTGGCCGCTCCCGGACGAGGAAGCGGCGCGCGTGCTCAGCTTCTACCGGGAGAACGCCTGGAGCGACGAGGCGATTCTGGCTTCGCACCAGCCGTACCGCGGCGTGCTGGACGTGATCCGGTGGTTTCAGATTCAGCCGTCCACTGAGGTGGGGCTCAACACGGGCCGTCCCGAGAACATGCGCGATGTGACCTTGGAGTCGCTGAACCGGCTCGGCGCGGAGTATCGGGTGCGGTTCCGGTCCCACCTGCTCCATATGCCGCCCGCCGCCCGCCTCGACGGCATACCGGCCGCCAAGGTCGACGGTCTCAACTATTTCCGCAAGCTGGGATACCGCGTGGCGGCGGTGGTGGACAACGAGCCCGAGAACATCGAGGCGATGGCCCGGGCGGACCGCGACGGCGACATTCTGTTCCTCCATGCCGACACGATTTTCGAATCCAAGCAGTCGGGGACCCCGCGCGCCATCCACGGCAGGTTTTACGACATCACCAACCTGGTGTCGCGGGAACGTCTGCCGCGGCGCGTGCAATTTGTATGGCACGCGGTCAACACTCGCCCCGCGCTCGAGCGGTTTCTGACCTCGGGGATCGAATGGGGCGAGGTTGATGTGCGCCGCGATCCGTGGGGGCGGATTGTCGTACGCCGTGAATCATTCGAACAGACGCCATGGGCCAAGGCTGAGACGCTGCTCCTGCTCGAGGATTGCCTGCGCGAGTTTCAGCGGAACGGGCGCTCGATCAAGCTCGATCTGAAGGAGGGGGAGATCTTCGGCCAAGTGGAAGAGCTGGCGGCGCGGGCGGGCTTTGACGATGCCCGGTTGTGGTTCAACGCGCCCGCGCACGTGCTGGGCGAACAAGGATTTCGGCGGCTGGCGGCTTCCCATCCGCGCGCCGTGATCCAGTGTCCGGTGGATTTCCTCACGCCGCTTATCCTGTCGATGCCCGGTAAAGCGCGCGATATCCTGGCGGCGCTCTCCGCCTGGGGAATCACGCGATTCTCATTGAGCTGGCAGGGCGAAGACGTTCGGTTCGCGATCGAGCAGATCGAGGCCTGGGGCTGGCAGGTGAACGTTTACGACGTCCCCAACCTGGAGGCCTTCCTTCAGGCAGCCCTGCTGCTTCCGAGATCACTCACCTCGAATTTCAACTTTTCGAAGTGGAGCTGGTAGAAGCGCCGGCCGGGGCAGCCGGTGGCATCCCGTCTTCTGGCTTATCATTGAGGAAGGTTCCCGAGTCCCCTGAGGAGTATTCATGAAAGCCCTGTTGCGCGGTGTCTTTCTGCTCGCTCTGACTTGGTCCATGCTGCCGGCACAGGTGGTGGGCGGCGCCGTCGGCGGGCGTGTCACGGACGAGGCTGCGACCGCCGTTCCCGGGGCGCGGGTGTCCCTGCGCAGCACTGAGACCGGCCGCGAGCGGAACGCGGCCGCTGGCGATCGGGGCGAGTTCCATCTGGCGACGCTTCCCCCCGGCGAGTATCTCCTGGAAGTTTCCCGGGAGGGCTACCGGACGTACACCCTTCAACTGACCCTGCTCACCGGCCAGGAGGTGTGGCTCGAAGTTCCGCTGGCCGCGGGGCGCCGGACGGATCGCGTCGAGGTCCGCGCGGCTCGAAGCCTGTTAACGACCGATTCGGCGTCGCTCGGCGCCGTGGTCGAGAACCATCTGATCCGAGGTCTGCCGCTCGATGGCCGGAACTTCCTCGAACTGAGCCTGCTGCTCCCCGGCGTCGCGCCGGCGGCCGAGGGCTCGGCGGCGTCGGTCCGCGGAGACGTCGCCCTGAACGTCAGCGGCGCGCGTGAAGATTCGAACAACTTCCTCCTGGACGGCGTCTTCAACGGCGATCCCAAGCTGAACAACCTGGCGCTGAATCCGAATGTCGACGCCATCCGGGAGTTCGAGGTTCTCTCCAGCACTTACGACGCCTCGTTCGGGCGCAACGCGGGCGGCCAGGTGAACGTCGTTCTCCGGTCCGGCGCCAATGATTGGCGCGGTACTGTCTACTACTTCCTGCGCAACGCCGCCGTCGATGCTCGCAACTTTTTCGCTCCGGCGGCCGAGCCCGATCCCCGCTACCAGCGGCATCAGTACGGCTTTTCAGCGGGCGGCGCCCTTCGGCGGAACAGTACTTTTGTGTTCGGCGATTACGAAGGCCTTCGGCTGAAGGAAGGCGTCACGCGAACCACCAACGTCCCGACCCTCCTGGAGCGGTTCGGTGATTTCTCCCGGAGCGAAAGGGTACCCTTCGACCCCCTCAGCGGCCAGCCGTTACCCGGCGGAACTATTCCGGCCTTCTACCTCGATCCGATCGGGCAGGCCATCGCCAACCTTTATCCCGCGCCAAACCGAACCGCACCGCGGCGGAACTTCGCCTCGTCACCGGCCGTCGACGACCGGAGCGACCAGTTCGATGTGCGGCTCGACCAGGCCCTGGGACAGGCCGGCACGCTGGCGGTCCGGTACAGCCTGGGAGATGAAACGCTCCTCAACCCGTTCTCCGGGCCATCGTTCCCGCGCGTGCCAGGCTACGGCGTATTCGTGCCCCGCCGGGCCCAGAACATCATGGCGAGCGAGACTCATGCATTCTCGGCGTCCTGGGTGAATGAACTCCGCGCAGGCTTCAACCGCATCTCCGCCGAATCGCGGCACGAGAATTACGGGACCAGCCTCAACCGCCAGGTCGGACTGCCGGAGATATCCGCCAACTCCCGTGCCCACGGCTTGAGTCTCATCACCATGCCGGGTTTCTCTCCGCTCGGCGACGAAACCAACAATCCCCAGGCGAGCGCCACCAATGTCTACCAGGTGACCAACAACACCACCCACGCTCGCGGGCGTCACCTGGTGAAATTCGGTGCTGACGTCCGGCACACCCAACAGAACGCCTTCCGGGACGTTCAGGCCCGCGGGTTCCTTAACTTCCTCGGCTTCACCCGAAACCCGCTGGCGGATCTGCTACTCGGCCTGCCCAGCGTGACCGGCGTCGCCGTGCTCGACAACCCCCAGTACCTCCGCACGACCAGCTACAACTTCTTCGTGAACGAAACCTGGCGGCTGCGCGCGAACTGGAGTGTTTCCGCCGGCGTGCGCTACGAGTTCAATACCCCTCCCGTGGACCGTTACGACCGGGCGAATGTCTATGACGCCTCCACGGAGCGGCTGGTTCAGGTGGGCACGAACGGCGTTCCGCGCAGCGGTTACACTTCGGACCGGAACAACTGGGCGCCTCGCATCGGCGTAGCTTGGAGGCCCGGCGGCGGTGCGACGGTGCTCCGCGGCGGCTACGGACTTTTCTTCGATCAGGGCTCGCTGGCTCCCGGTGAGGGACTCTACTTCAGCCCGCCGTACTTCGATTTCCGGCTGTTCTTCGCGCTTCCCGGAATGCCGCTTACGCTCCAGGATCCGTTCCCGGCGAACTTTCCGATACCATCTCCGCCCTCGGCCTTGTCCTACCAACGGGACCTGCGCTCGCCCTACCTCCAGCACTGGAGTCTGAGCATTCAGCGGCGCCTCGGTGAGAGCCGGCTTCTCGAAGCGGCCTACGTCGGCTCGAAAGGCACGAAGCAACTGACGGCCCGGGATATCAACCAGCCCGCGCCCAGCCCCGTCACACCCAACCTCCGGCCCAACTTGCTGCTGGCTGATATCGACCTGCTCGAATCGCGGAGCAACTCGAGCTACCAAAGCTTGCAGGCCCGCTTCCAGCAGTACTTGAGCGGTGGGGTGAGCGTGCTGGCATCCTACACGTTCTCCAAGTCAATTGACGACGCATCCAGCTTCTTCACGAGCGCGGGTGACGCGAACTTCCCCCAGGACAGCGCGCTCGTGGCGGCCGAGCGGGGGCGCTCGAATTTCGATGTGCGTCAGCGGCTGACGGCGAGCTACTCCTGGGCGCTTCCGTTCGGCCGGGGGCGGAAATGGCTGACCGGCGACGGGCCGGCGACGGTTCTCTTCGGCGGATGGCAGACGTTCGGCATCTGGACATTCCAGACGGGACGCCCCTTTACCGTGGCGCTGCTCCCCGAGGTCGACAACTCCAACACCGGCCGCTCGATTCTGGGTTTTGGCGCGAACGACCGGCCGAACCTCGCCCGAAATGCCGCCCTCAACGAGCGTACGCCGGAACGATGGTTCGACACCGATGCGTTCACCATGCCGCGTTTCGGCGCTTTCGGCAACGCCGGCCGGAACATCCTCGACGGGCCGGGGCTTCAGACCATCAACGTCTCGCTGCTGCGCGATTTCACGTTGGGCGAAGGCCTCGCGCTGCAATTCCGCGCGGAGTCCTTCAACCTCCTGAACCGGGCCAACTTCGACCTCCCCGACATCTTCTTTGGCTCGCCGACGTTCGGCCAGATATCTTCGGCACGCCATCCGCGACGCATCCAGTTCGGCCTCAAGGTCCTTTTCTGAGGCGCTAACCGCGCAGCCGCGCGGTTAGCGCCTCAGAATCCATGACGCTTTCTCCTCTCTGTTGCGCATGACCTCAGTGACCGGGTGAATCAGCACCCGGAAGACTCTGAGAGGAGGAAACAGGGATGAGAAACGCCGTATCGGTTTCTGGGAGACCCGATGCATTCGTCGCGACACCGGGCACTCTGTCGCGGGTGGCCTCGGCGGTCTATGGCGGGGTGGCCTACACGATCTTCTTCGCGACCTTCATGTACGCGATCGGGTTCGTTGGGAACCTGATCGCGCCAAAGAGCATCGATTCCGGGGCGCCCGGCCCTTTCTGGCCTAGCCTGCTCATCAACGTGGCGCTGCTTGGACTGTTCGGGTTGCAGCACAGCGTAATGGCGCGTCCGGGATTCAAGGCTGTCTGGACCAAGATCGTGCCACGACAGATTGAGCGGGCGACGTTCGTGCTGGCCACGTGCATCTGTCTGGTTTTGATGTATTACCAGTGGCGGCCGATGCCACAGGCAGTCTGGACGGTGGAAAGCGCCGCGGCGCGCGGTCTGCTTCACGGCTTGTACGCAGCGGGTTGGCTGATTGTTTTGCTCTCCACCCTTATGATCAACCACTTCGAGCTGTTCGGCCTCCGCCAGGTCTACCTGCACTTCCGGGGGCGGCCGCACAAGGACTTGGGCTTCCGCGTGACCGGATTCTACCGGTACGTCCGGCATCCGATCATGGTCGGCTTCCTGATCGCGTTCTGGGCCACGCCGGACATGACGGTGGGTCGCCTGGTGTTTGCCGCGGTGACCACAGCCTACATTCTGGTGGCGGTCTACGCCTTCGAAGAACGCGACCTGACACGTCACTTCGGGGCGCGCTATGAGTACTACAAGAGCC
>CAYRPT010000342.1:0-5306 GCA_964425895.1 uncultured Solibacteraceae bacterium
CACGGCAGCGGCCACACTTCCGACTACGACGTCGACAAGGTCAGCCTGCCTACGCCCGAGACCTGCAAAGGCTGCCACGCCACCCAGGTCGAGCAGTTCAGCAAAGGCAAGCACGCCTTCGGCTGGGCGTCGGTGAAGGCGATGCCGACGTTCCATTGGCAGCCGATGGCCATGACCGAGGGTATGAAGGGGTGCGGCGGCTGCCACAAGATCGGCTTGAAAAGCGAAGAAGAGCACAAGCAGCTCAAGGCCCAGGGGGCGGGCTTCGGCGTGGCCTCCTGCGACGCCTGCCATACGCGCCACACCTTCTCCAAGACCGAAGCGCAACAGCCCCAGGCGTGCCAGACATGCCACATGGGCTTCGACCACCCGCAGTGGGAGATGTACTCCGCTTCCAAGCACGGGGTCCGCTACTTGCTGAAGCAGAACGGTACGCTGCCGGAGGAGACGGCGGCGCCCACCTGCCAGACGTGCCACATGCAGGACGGCAACCACGAAGTGCGCACGGCGTGGGGCTTTTTGGCGGTGCGGCTGCCCATGCCCGAGGACAAGCAGTGGGCGGCGGACCGGGTCACCCTCCTCAAGGGACTCGGCGTGCTGGACCCCGAGGGCAAGCCGACCGGACGCCTCGAAGTGGTGAAGCAGGCGCAGGTGGCCCGGCTGACCCAGGAGGAGTGGCAGGCCGAGCGTGACAAGATGCTCAAGACCTGCAACCAGTGCCATTCGATGAACTTCGCCAAGGCGGAGCTCGAGAAGGGCGACCGGATGATTCAGGAGGCGGACCGCCTGATGGCCCAGGCGATCGAGATCGTGGCGGGGCTCTACCGCGACGGCGTCATCGCCAAGCCCAAGGAGTACGCCTACGCCTACCCGGATCTCCTCACCTTCCACGATGCGGCGACGCCGGTGGAGACCGTTCTCCACGAAATGCATCTCGAGCATCGCATGCGGACGTTCCAGGGAACATTCCATGCGAACCCCGACTACGCTCTCTGGTATGGCTGGGCGGCGATGAAGAAGTCGCTAACCGAGATCCGGCACCTCGCCGAGGAGATGCGGGCGCACCACCGGCAGCGTTGAGGTCGAATGCCGGACAGGGCGGGCCGGGGGCCGCCCCTCCCGCCCCGGCGATCCCTACAGGCTGAGCCGCAGACCGACGATGAGCGTGTGCGCGCGGAACGCTTCGAGCGAATAGAACACTTGCGAGAGGCCGTAGTAGCGCCACTCGACGTAGCCGGCCACGTGCCGGTGCATGGGCATCTGAAAGCGCGCCACCGGCTGCCAGTAGCGCGTTGGCCGGCTTCCGGAAGACCGGAAGAACGATCCGCCGAAGCTCAGCCGCGGCGCGGCGCCGGCCACGAGCGGCAGGTTGATGTCGGCGAGCGCCGTGCCCGAGTGCGCGGTATCGCGATAGAGCGACGCCACCGTGGTGAAGAACGGCGGCGCCAGGAACGACAGATCGGAGCGCAACCCGGACCAGGTATAGTCCGCCAGCACCGACGCCCGCTTCCCCCCTCCCGGCCGCCAACGCACATGGGCTCCGGCTGAGACGTCGCGGAAATCAAACGCCGAGAGCTCGTTCTCGTTGTCGAGGTAGCGAAAATTCAGGCCGGCCTGCAAGTCCTGCCGCAGATGCAGCGTGGAGCGGAGCCGGAGCTGGTGATAGTCGTGAAGGCTGGTCCGGAAGTAGTTCCGGCTGGCGTCGCCGGCTTCGTAGTCGCCGTTCACCACCCATCCGCGGGCGGGCCGAAAGTTGAAGCCGGCAATGCCCACGTGGCGCTTCAGCTCGGCGGATTCCGGCTGACCGGAGGGATTCAAGTTCCCACTGCGAACCGTCGCGTCGCCCCATTCATAACGATGACCGCCGCGCAAGGTGAGCTTCCGGGTCAGGTCGACGAAGCCGTCCGCTTGTTGGCGGTTATAGTTCGTGACGAGGCGGTCGGCAAAGTTGGTAACCACGGGCGTCCCCGCCGCGGCGCCGCTGAAGGCCGCGAAATTGAGCAACAACGAAGAGCCGCTATGGAGCCGGTCGGTCATGATCGACTCGTGGACGCGAATTCTTCCATGCGGCCGGATCTCGGCGCTGAACGAGCCCGAGGTTCGCGGCATTTTCGAGTAGCCCCCTGAGAGCGCTTCCGTCACGTCGGCGAACTGCGTGGCGCCGAGGTAGAGGAGCCCTTCAGCGTCCTCCCGGAAGGCGACGTCGGACTCCGGCTGGCTATAGAGAAACATCGCGTTGAGATCAGCCCAGCTCACCGGCGCCGCTGTGAACAGGCCGCGGCTGAATATGCTTGACCCGCGGATCCGATAGGCCTGACGGGCGCTGTCGAGGAAGAGTTCGCGTCCCAGCAGCGGCGTACGGCGGTTGCCGAAGTTCTGGTCGTTGGTGCTCACCAGTTGGTCATCCTTGAACGACGTACCGCCTTGCTCGAGTGTCAAGTGCCAGCGGCGGAACTCCATACGGGCGCCGCCGCGATACGTGTTCGTGTGGTCGCGGTAGCCGGTGGCCACCGGGTATTCGTTGCCGCTGCTGACGAAGGGGGTCACGCCGCTGCCGTCGCCGGAGTCGCGCGAGAAGGCCAGAAACGGCACGATGCGCTTGCCCGGACGCAGCTCCAGCTCGGTATTCCAGAGCTTGCGGTGGATGTCAAACGAACGCTGGTTGAACAGGACATCGTTCTGCAAGAAAGGATTGGCGAACGAGGGCAGGGCGTTGAAGTAGGCGATGTTCCGGTAGTCGAAGGTGTAACGGTATGTGCCCCGGCGCTCGGCGCCGAGGCGGATCGTGTTATATGGATCGCCCCAGTTGTCGGCGAACAGCGTGAGCTGGTCGAAGAGCTTGCGTTTCGGGTCGCGCGCCAGCAGATCGAGGCCCAACAGCCGGAAGCCGTCGTTGAGGTTCACCACGCTGCGGTAGGTGTTGAAATCACCGGCGACCTCGGAGACCCAGCGCCCGCCGAGGTCGACGGTCCCCTGGTAGTTTTCATCGGCCGTGGCGGCCGCGGTGACCGGCTGCGTCTCCTGCGCCAACGCCGGCAGGGTGAGAAGTAAAAAGGCGGTAAGTCGCTTCATCGCAGGAAGTCCCGGTTGGCGTGCGAGCCGTGGATCTTGACGTGACACGTAGTACAGTTGCGGAAACGCGCGCTCCGCAGGTCGTGGAATCCCGTCGGAATGCCGCCAAGAGCGCCGCTCCGGGTCGAACCGTCCGGGTTCGAGATGTTGGCGTGACACTCCAGACAAAGGTTCGAGACCTCGTGCCGGATGAGCATGCGTGGATTCGCGGAGCCGTGCGGCTCATGACACGACTGACAGCCTTCCATCCGCACCGGGGCGTGCTCGAAGACGAACGGTCCCCGCAGATAGCTGTGGCACTGGAAGCAGCCCGGTTCATTCGAGCTGAAGTTCCGCATGTTCTGTGGCTGGAACGTGCCGTGCGGGTTATGACAGCCGGTGCAGGCCATGGCCCCTTGTGGCAGGTTGTGTCCATGGGGCCGCTGGAAGGAGGCCCAGATCTCGGAGTGGCATTCCGAACACTCCTGGTTGATGCGGCGCGCGGGATGCGGCTCGAGCTTCAACTCCTCGGTCCCGTGTACGGGGTGGCAGGAGACGCAGGCTACCTGGTTGCGGGCGTGTCCGCCCTGGATCCGTCCGACATGCGTCGGCTGGCCGATGTGACATTCCAGGCAGCCACGGTCGGCGAGCATCGGCTCGATTTTGGCCGGGTTTCGGATGTCGGCCGCCTCCATCGATTCGAGGTGTTTCGCGCCGGGGCCGTGGCACGCCTCACATGCCTTGCCTTGCCAGCCGCGCCGGGCATCGGCTTCCACCACGGCGTGAGCGTTCTTCTTGAACGCGGCGAAGATGTCGGAGTGGCAAGCCTCACAAGTGTCCGAGCCGGCGTAGGCCGGCGCCACGGCTTCCGTCGCCGTCTCCTGGGCCGCGCCGAGGCCACCGGTTGCCGCCAGGAGCACCAGTAGTAAGAGAACTTGTGGCATCGTCTTCAAGAAAAAGATACTCCTAACCCAAAATCGACAATAGGCATAATTGTATCATTTTGGTCAACATTCAGCCTGCCAGGTCTTCGCCGGATGGAACCACCCGCAACTCTCAGCTCTGAGGTTTGAAGTAGAGGACCATTCCGGCGCCGGCGGCGGCGAGCACGAAGCCAACGTACAGCAGGGGGCTCGGTGCGGCTTTGGGGGGGTGAGTGATCATGGTCACCAACACGTTCACCAGTGGAGCGCCGCCGAAGACCAGGGGCATCACATAGGTGGGAGAGCCGCCGGCGCGGAACGAGTAGATGATGCAAATGGCGCCGAGTGCTCCGACGGCTCCGGCGAGCGTGGCCAGGGAAGCCCCTCCCAGGGAAAACCCGTTCAACTTGCCTTCCCGCAACAGGGCGACGCCCGGAACGAGTACTCCGATCAGAAAATACGCGGCGCCGACGCAAAGTAAGGCCCGCAGCGGATGTCCCAGACTCACCTGTCCCTTGTGCAGAGTGGGCCCGTACATTCCCCACGAAAGCACGGCTCCCAAAACAAACAGAATCCACAGCATGGATTTCCTCCCCGGATTGCCGGACTTCGTCCTTTCCATGGGCGGCTTAGAACGAAATCCTCAGTCCCAACTGAATCTGCCGCGCCTCGGTTACCGTCGTCCGCACCCGGCCGAACGAAGAGAGCGGCGCTTCGCCGTTCCGCACGCCCGCGAACGCCTGGAGACTTGGCGGCCCGAAATTCGGGCGGTTGAATAGATTGAAGAATTCCGCACGAAACTGGATGTTCAGCGCCTCTCCCCGGCGGACGGGGGAGAAGTTCTTGAGCAGGGCCAGGTTGAAGATCCGCAAGTTGGGTCCAATGATCGCTCCGCGCCCCGAATTTCCCAGCGTCCCGGCCGGCTGAAGGGCGAAAGCGGCTGGATCGAACCAGCGGTCCGGATGTCCGATCACGGCGGTGGCGTGGGTGTAGCCCGGCGCCATGCTGGGCCGGTCGAATCCCGTGCCGGGCGCCAGCGATGGCGCCCACAAGGAACGGGAGCGGTTCTGCTGCACGAACACGGTCAGCGGCTGGCCGCTCCGGACGCTCGAGATCGCCGCCAGTTCCCACCCGCCAAGCACGGCTCCAGCCGCGCCGCCGGCGCTCTTCGCGAACGGGATCTCCCAGACGAAATTCACTACCCAGTTGTGTTTCGCGTGAAAGTCGGCCAGTCCCTTGTTGTAGTTGAGGCCGGGCGGCTCGGGGAAGATCGACGTAGTGCCGTTCTGCGAATCGGAGAAGAACGTCGACGCCTGTGTTGTGTCGATGGTC
>CAYRPT010000343.1:0-1564 GCA_964425895.1 uncultured Solibacteraceae bacterium
GCTGGATGTCGTCGACGTTGTCCTGCAGGGTTTCCAGGTAGCCGGTCAGCACGGCCAGACCGACGACACCGCCGTGCCACAGGATGATATGCCCGGCACTCTGCACGCGGCAGCTTAGCTCCAAGATGATCAGGCCCGCCAGGCCCGCCACCGCTCCCACGGTCGCCCCGAGAGTCCTCAGGCAGAGCGGCGCGCCCCGGAGGGCCAGAAGCAGCATGGCCGCTCCCACGGGCGCCGCCAGGACGGCTCCATGATAAGTGCACTGCCAGCCGCCCGCCGCGACCTCCCGCAGGTCTTCCCAAGGGAACATCGTCCCCACCGCGGCGGCGAATACCGCGGCCAACCCGCCGATCAGCCACGCCGCCCGTATCCCCTGCTTCCGCGCGGGAACGACCTGCCAGGAAAGCGAGCACGCAAGCGCGACGCCGGCCCCCGCCAGCACGACGCCCACGGTCACCAGTTGCAACGGCGTGAACAACTCCACCGCGCCGGCGCCGGACATCCACGCCAGCCCGGCCAGCAGCAGCACGAAGGCGCCGAAGAACCACGCCGCCAGCGCCGAGGAACCCGGCAGCGGCGTGACCGGCCGGAGAGTCGGACGCAGCCGGTTGGTCACGTCGTCGACCAGCTCCGCCGGCGCCGCCGGCTCTTCGCCCGCCGATCGCAACCAGCCGTAGAGCCGGGCACAGCGGCTGCAAGCCGACAGGTGCCCGGCCAGCCCGGCCGGCATCTCGCTCTCGTCCCGCCCCAGGCAGCCGTCCATCAGCCGTTCGGCGTCTTCGCAGGTGAGCCGCGGTGTCGAGTCTGGTTTCATGCCTCCTCCGCCAGACTGCGCCGCAGCTTCTCGTAGGCCCGGTGCGCCTTCTGTTTCACCGATCCGACCGTTGAAGATGTCGCCCTGGCCACCTCTTCGAGAGTCATGCCGGAGACCTTCAGCATCATGATCACTTCCCGCTGGCTCGCGGGCAAACTCTCCACCAGCCGGGTCAGATCCTTTCCAAAGGAGCCGCCGGCGGCGCCAGGCGCCGATCCCGGTTCGGGGAGTTGCTCCATGGCCAATTCACGCGACTCCACCCGTCTGCGCCGGCGGTATCCGTCCAGTCCCGTGTGCCGCGCAATCGCGAAAATCCACGGCAGCACCGGCTCCGACGGGCGGTAGGTGTGCCGGGATTTGTGAATTCGCAACCAACAATCCTGAACCAGATCTTCCGTCTCGCTGCGCGAGTGCGTGGGACCCGACAAGAAGCCGAACAGCAGCGGAGTAACGCGCCGCACCAACTCTCCGGCCGCAACGTCATCGGCCTGCTGGTATCGGACCATGAGGTCGCGCAGCGCTTCTTCATCCAGGCCGGCGCCGCGCCGAGTCCGGATCGCTGGGGCGTCGCCCGGCATAAGGACATTGTAGCCGTCCTCCCGCAATGGGCCTTCGGGGAAGATTCGATCGCAGGAGGCAAACGGTTACGCCCGGACGCTGTCAGTCAAAGAAGTTCCTGTCTTCTGCGCTCAGGTGTTGTCTAGCCGCCTGGGCATTGATTTGTACGCCCAAACCCGGTCTGTCCCACAC
>CAYRPT010000343.1:1574-5282 GCA_964425895.1 uncultured Solibacteraceae bacterium
CCTGAATGTGACCGTTCTTGACGATGGGATCGGGGAGTCCCTCAACGATGTCGTACCACCAATCGGGCCTGGCCACGGGGTATTCGAACGCGATGTAGTTCTCCGGCATGGCGCAGCCCACCTGTACCTGGGCGGCCAGCCCGATCAACCCGTCGAAGATTCCGTGGGGCGCCATTTGGATTCCGTAGAGGTCGGCATATTCGGCCACCCATTTCAACTCCGCGATGCCCCCGATATCGGCCGGGTCGGGACCCACGACGCGCACCGCCTGCTTTTCGAATAGCTCTTTGAAGTGCTGGCGCAGGTAGATCTGTTCGCCGGTGTGTATCGGCGTGGTGGTGCTCCGTGTCACCTCGCGGTAGAGGTCGGCCAGTACGTACGGCGTGTAATCCCCGGTAACGAGGTCCTCCAGCCACAGCACGTTCAGGGGTTCCAACGCTCTGGCGAGGCGAATGGAATCCGCGACGGTATGCCCCGGCCCGACATCCAGGGCCAGGCCGACCTCATCCCCCAGCACTTTCTTCATCGCCTCGACGCAAGCGATGATGTGCTTCAGGCCTTTTTCCGTCAGAGGCCCCCGATTGGAATGGGGAGCATTCCTTGGCCGGGGTCTTTCCCCTGGCGCGGCCGGGGCGGCCGCTCCCTGCGGACCGCCGGGCATGTTGGGTGAACCCAGGAAGAAGTCGGACACCGCGGAGGCCATCCCGCTATGAAAGCCGATGCCCATTTTCACCATGGTGAAGCCTTCTTTGGCTTCCTTCATGGCGGCCACTGCCTCCGCGTAGTCCTCCGGGTCCTGACCCTTCATGCGAGGGCGAACGCCGCCGTTGTACACCCTGACACGGTCCCGGATCTTGCCGCCCATCAGTTTGTAGACGGGCACGCCTGCCACCTTGCCGGCAATGTCCCAGAGGGCCATCTCAATCGCGCTGACGGCGCTTCCCCAGGGTTTGAAACTACCCAGGCGGCGGATCTTCAGCAACGCGCGCTCCACGTCGGTCGGGTCCATGCCCAGCAGATAGTCCCGGTAGAAGAGCACGAACGGTTTCAGGTAGCTCTTGGAGGTTTCCGCCTGCCCGTACCCGTCGACTCCGGTGTTGGTCGTGATGCGCACCACGGGAGCGCCGCCGAGAATGGCGCACTTGAGATCGGTGATCCAGATGTTCGCCGGAGGCGCCGCCGCGGTGAGTGGAGCTGTTCCGCCCATTGAGGCGAGGCCGGCCGCAGCCGCTGTTGATCGTTTGATGAACGCGCGCCGGTCGAAAGCGCTGCGTGATCTCTGTTGATCCATGAAGTGCTCCTTTTCGTGTCCTGCCGGTGCGAGGCCGCCTTGGGCTGGGCGGCCCGTCGGATCAGTCCGCTATTGCCCGGGCGCCCATTCCGGCTCCGCTCCCAAGGCGAATGTATACCGGTCCCGCCCCGGCGTCAAGCCCGGCGCGGTGCGGCGCGGTGCGGACCTGTGCGGTGGCGCGCGGCTGTCATTGCTCAGCTTTCCTCGAACCCAGAGTTCTCGAACTTCAATGTCCGGCAGTTCTCCGTCACTGTCCGGACGACGTTATCCGGGGCGCCGGAGGGGATGTCGGCTTCGATCTCGACGGTGATTGTCACCTTGGCATCCAGCAGCCCGGAGAGGTGCTGCACAACCGCGCTGGCTATCTGATCGACGTCGCGAGAGAGGCGCGTGGCATCCAGCTTCGCCGAGCCGTGGAAGCGGCGGAGGACCGGCGCCTTCGGTTTCTCCACGCTGGTTCCCGTGCCCTTGCCGGTTGCTCCGCCGGTTCCGTCAGCACCAGTGCCCGTCGCGCCCGTTTCCCTGCTGGCCCCGTCGCCGGTGTCCCCACCCGTGGTGGTGACCATCGGCGCGGCGTCCTTTTCCATCTGCGCTGCCGCGACATCGGGCCGGACCACCACGCTATTCGGCGTCAACTGGACAGTCGAGCGGCGCCCGGCCTCGAGGCCCCGGTAACGGTCGGCGGTCGCATCGTAGTAGTCCGCGTAGGCGAAGGCATCTTGCGACCAGGTGAGCCGGCTGACCCCATCCTGGATCGCATCCAAGATCACTTGGGCATTCTTGACGCGCGGCAAGTAAGGGTACTTGGCGAAGTCGTCCACCAGTTGCTTCACGCCCACATGCTTCCCGCGCCACAGCGGCACCTGATCGATCTCGAAACGCAGGATCGAGCCGGCCATACTGGTGACCAGCAGGTCTTGTCGGCCGCCAGGATGTCTCTCCGGGCTGCACGCACCCCAGCTTGATCTGCCTGTCCTCGAGGCCCTTCTTCGTCGAATCCTGGGTCGGCGCGGAGCCGAGGTAGAGCGTGCGAGCCACCCGGCGAGCCGCGGAATAGCGGCCGAGCATCGGATTCTCGCGGTCTATCTTCAGCGGTAGCGAGTTCGGCCCGTCAATATCCTTCTCGATGATGGGATCCCAGGCCGGCGGCAGATAGCGCGTGAGCTCGCTCTGGACGGCGGGAGCGTCGACCGGAACGCTGGCTGGCAAGATCATCAACCGGCTGCTGCCAGTCCGGGAAACTCGGCCGCGCCGTCTCAACCCACCGGTCCTTGTAGGTTGCCTTCAACTCGCGCTCGACGTAGGGACGCAACCCATCTTTCAGGAGATCCAGCGCCTTGCCCACTCGTTCGCTATTCGTGATGGCCATGGTCGATCCTCACGGGCCGGGCGTCTGCGGGCAGGCGTCCGGTCAGATCTTCGTACAGACGCCGGGCCAAGCGCAGCGCGATGTCTGCCTCGCCCTCTTCGAGGTCCCTGGGTCCACCTGGATAGCGGAAGATCCACACGTACTCCGTGAGGCGGAAACTCTCCCCGACGCTCGGCGGCAGACTCGCATCCAGCGCCAAACAGGCCTCGCCGAGCTCCTTCAGGTTGTGGGTCTTGCGGAAAGGCTCCTGGCGGAATACCAGGAAGGCCTTCAAGGTCTTCTCCGCGGCTTGCTGGCAGTGGTAGACGGCCACTTCCGCCAGATCGTTGCCTATGGCGACCTCGGCAGCGCGGAGATCGGTGCGGGCCTTGGACAGCCACTGCCGCGTTTCATCAAGCAGGAACTCGTTGGGAGTCATAGAGGAGTTTGCCCTCCCGAATCACCGTCGCCGGCAACGAAGCGCGCACGTAGGCGGCCCGGCCGTCAAAATCCGTCTTCCGCCACGGAATCACGTCGATGGCCTCGCGGATATCCCACAACAGCGAATAGGTTGTGCCGCCTCGCAGATGCTCCTTCGGGGCGTCATCCGGCACAACAACGAGGAAATCCAGGTCGCTGTCCGGCCCGGATTCCCCCCGCGCTTCAGAGCCAAAGAGGTAGACGCGATCCGGCTGGTAGAACTCTACCAGCCGCCGTGTAATCTCTTCGATCGTCTCCTGTTTCGTCCGTTGCCCTCGCATGGTCTGATCCACTGCCGCTCTCCGAAGCCTATCGCAGTTCGAACGCCTCCGACGCCATGGATGGCCAGGCGACCACCAGGCTGTTGTAGTAACCGGCCTCTTCCGCCCAGCCCTTCCGCTCACACAGCGTGTAGAGCCGGTAGGCGAGGTCGCGGGCAATTTCGGCCACCCCGCCGATCTTCGCCTTCAGGTTCGCCGCCTCTGTCTCGCCGTGCTTGTCCCAGTCGGTGTTGGCCAGCTTCGCCTGGACGTCTTCATTCCGGCTCAGCTTGTCCGACTTGGTCAGCAGCACCTGCACCGGGCAGCCG
>CAYRPT010000344.1:0-2146 GCA_964425895.1 uncultured Solibacteraceae bacterium
CCCGATTGGATGACATTGGCCACCGACGCCGGCAGGCTGGGCATGGATTTGTCCTCGTAGTACAGCGTCGGACGCGATTCCACGAGCGAAATGTACAGCTTGTTATTGCTCCGTTCCTGATTGATCAGCGACACCGTCTGCGAGACATCCAGAAAACGGTTCATCATTCCCGCCGTTGCCTGGAGCCGGTTCAGCGTGGCGGCGTCACTCAGCAGGATCCGGTGCCTTCCCTTGGGAAAGCCGGCGGGAATCCGCACGGTAACGTTCTTCTCGATCCGGCCCCCGCGCCAGGGCTGGAGGAAGACCTTCACCGGGACCTCCGAGCCCGGCCGGACCTCGTTGTTCTCGGTCCACGCGGTCTCGATCGTCGCCACCCTCCGCTGCGGCAGCAGGTCGATCGTCGCGTCCACCCGGCGCAGCGTGGGCATGCCCAAGGTGTTGCCGAACAAGCGGTTGAACTTATCCCCCCACCAGCCTGCGAGCAGCATCGGCGCCGGAACGGGGATCTCGCTGTTGGTCAGCATGGTGGCCAGCGAAACCTGCCCCTGGCCCTCCAGGTCCAAGGTCCCACTCAAGCGATAGGTGGCTTCTTCCGCGAAATCGTTCAGCCCGGCGATCGAATTGAACAACGTCACCATCATCAGATAGGGTGTCCACTTCTGTTGAATGAAGACGTTGAAGCGGAAGTCCTTCTCTTTCTGAAGCCGGTTGTCGCCGGCGAACGATCGAACCTTGAGGTGGACGGGAATTGTGGGCGCCTCCTCGCCGAGGAGGCCCATTATGGCGCTGTGCCGGTCCTGGCGGAGAGCGCCGACGATCTCGGTAGCGTTGGCGAACTTGTTGGGCTGGAACTTCGACGAGAGGACCATCAGGACCTCCCCCTTGCTCATGGGCATGTCCACCGGGCCGAGATTGAAGAACGGGTGGCCGAACGCCAGCACTTTGCGTCCGTCGTTATAGGTGACGGTACCGAGGCCGGTCACGTTCATGTCGCCGGAGACGAGGACGGCGGCCACGGCTTCACCGGGTCTCAACGAGCTCTCCCAGCCGGGGGCTGGACGCGTGTCGCGCAGCGAACCGGCCGCGCCGCCCTGAACCACGCCCAGCCCGAGTTGCTCGAACAGCGGCCCGAACTCGCTGAGCGTCGCCGGGTGGAAGCCGGAAAAAGCGAGCGGTGTCTCGATAGGGGTCATCACCGGAAGCTTCCGGGGAAAATCGCTCGCGGACCCGGCGGCGACGGCGCGCGACAGCATCTCGCCCGGTACCGGGAATTCGCGCCGCGCCGTTCGGGCGGTGGCCGGTGTGAGCGCATCCGGCGGCTGGCTGGCGTCGAAATCCGCGACTTCGAGCATGAGTTCGATTGGTGTGATGCCGCAGATCGCGTCCGGAGAGAAGACGCTGATTCGCAGGGCGATGGCGCCGATCAGCTTCCCGTCGATGTAGACCGGACTGCCGCTCATTCCTCCGGCCACGTTGGTGCGCTCGGCCTGGCCGCCCAGCTTGGCCAGAATGATGTCCTGCTTCGGCCCCCAGGCGTTCTTCATGAGCCCGATGATCTCCACCGGTACAGCCTCCGGAGTTGAGCCGGTGAAGACCGTCCATGCCGTGCCCCTCATTCCCGGCTTCAGTTCCGAGCTCCGCAGGATCTCGACCGGGCCGGCCGGCGGGGGCTCGCCGGCGGAGGTGTAACCGGGCGGCGCGAGGACGATCACCAGCGTGATCGACAGCAGGACGGAGAACGAATGCTTCATGTGCCGCGGTTCCTTGCTTTCAAAGACGCTCCCTCCGGCGCCTACGTCTCTTTCATTATCTTCTAATATGCCGGCGCCGGTCCGGTTTCGCCCGGCCCCGGTCGATGAGGTTCACCGCGTCCGCCGTCCTGCCGGTGGCGGTCACTCATTCCCGGAACATTCGGCTCGGACCATCCGTATTGAGCGATGAGGCGGACGAGAGGAACCATCAAAGATCCGCCAATCCGGCCCGAGAGCGGCCCGATCGGGCCACGTGAACGCTGGGCCGGAAGCATAGAGTGGCCTGGGAGAAGACGTAGCGCCGGCCCGGTAGCCGCCGGGCACTGGCGAGGCGCCGCCCCGGAAACGCTAATCGATAAGGAGAAAAGAAATGAAGAAGTGTCTTGCGTTGAGTC
>CAYRPT010000344.1:2170-5275 GCA_964425895.1 uncultured Solibacteraceae bacterium
ACTTGTGCCGGTGGCGGCCACGGTGGACATTCCGTTCGACTTCCAGGCCGGAGCTAGCGTCCTTCCGGCCGGGACGTATGTCGTCGACGCGGCGCGCGCCCAAGATAACGGCACCGTTTGGATCAAGAATCGCGAGACCGGCCGTCAGGTCGCGGTCATGAGCCGGCCCGGAGGCCGTATTGTGAATGCCGGCGAGAACCTTCTGGTGTTCCACCAATACGGTGATCATCACGTTCTGGTGGAGTACAGGAACGGAGACGCTGGGGTGGCGCGAAAGCTGCCCGCTCCGGGCGGCGACCGGATCGCCGCGGGCGCTCCGGTTCAGCACATCGCCCTTCGCGCTCACAGGTAGCGCCGGGCAAGGTGCAACTTCTCCCCGCCGCTTCTGTCTCCTACCCGGGGACAGGAGCGGTTTTCGTCTTACAGCCACTCCACTGTCGTGTCCTTGCGCTGCGAGGAAGCTCGTGAACTGCCGAAGCGCGGTTCGCAATCGCCTTGCCGTTGCCGCACCAATGAGATAACCAGGAGGCGGCTGCCTCACGGAGGTCGAGGCCATTCCGGAGCCGGCGCTGGGTAAACAGATCCCGTTGCCCCGCCGATAGAAAGAAAGGCCGGATATGGTCGAACGGGATACCACGTCCGTCGAGGTGGTGGCCAGTCTATTGGCCACGGTGGAGATTGACAGGCACTACTATCAGCAGATTCTTTCGGAGCTCCCCGTGCCGCTCGCCGTAGTCTCCGAGGATCTGTCGATCGCGTTTGCGAACAACGCCTTTCGCCACTGTTTCGCGTCCGCCCTGGGCCGGGGAACCCGGCGCGACTTGCTGGAGATAGAGTGCCTCGCCCCGCTGGCGGACCTGGCGCGGGAGGTGTTATGGTCCGGCCAGTCCGTCGCGCGATATGCCATGGAGGGAGGCTGCCGATCCCTGCTTGTATCCCTCCGGAGGTTGGCCGGCCGAGGCTCCGACTCCGGTTCGGAGGTGCTGCTCCTCTTCGAGGATTGCGGAAGAGACCAGCCGGGCGCCTCCATCCCCAGCGAACTCGTCGATGGCGTCGATGGAATCGTCTGGGAACTGGACGTCCGAAAGTGGCGCTACCTCTTTGTCAACCAGCGCGCGGAGGAGCTTCTCGGCTTCCCCACTGCCCAGTGGCTGAACGGACCGCCCATGCTCTCGCACGTTCAACTCCAGGACCGTGAATGGGTCGAGTCCACCTATCGCGCGGCGGCAGCCGGCTCCGGCAGCTCCACGTGCGAATACCGTGCCGTAACGGCGGACGGGCGGTCTCTGTGGCTTCAAGACTTTCTCCGAAGCGGGGGCGAAGGCCCCGGAGGGTCGCTCCTTCTGCGCGGGCTGACGGTCGACATCACGGCGCGCAAGCAGAAGGAGTCCAAAGTCAGGGAGGCACTGAGAATCGACCTGTTGGGGGAATTGGCGCGCCGGGCTGCCGACCAGATCGGGCGGGAGGTCAGTGTTTTGGGCCGGCACGGAGACAACGCGCTACAGCTCCTACCGCCTTTACATCCACTCCGGGCGCCGCTTATCGAGATGCTGGTGGCTGCCAGCCGGCTGGCGGAACTGCGAGACGAGTTCCTCGAGTTCTCACGCAAACCTGACCCGCAGCAGGCGGCCTCAGCCTCCCCGGGGCACACCGCCCCGTCACGATAGAAACCGCGCGAGTCGCCGGTGCGAAAACCTGGAGCAGCCCGGCTGCGCCGAACGGTCCGGTTCCGGCGAGGGCGGCCACGGCCCATAGCGGCGCCCTCGCCGGCAGCCTCTCATGCCCACCGGTTCACTTGCCGACGATATCGACGGTCGTTGTGCCGGGTACCCGTACTTTGCCGTACACCGCTTCCCACGCCTTGTGCGCAGCATGATCCGCGTAGGTCTTCAGCGCGGCTTCGTCAGTCATCTCCATGCAGACGCCGTACTGGCGCTGGTTGTCGCCCGCCCGCATCGGGCGGCGCAGTTTGCCATGCCACACGCGGTGCAGGCCCTCGATCTCACCCGGAAGAGCCTCGGTAGCTCGGGCGAAGGCGGCCCAGTCGTCGGCGGTGGCGCTCGCCTGCTCCGTGAAATAGAAGCAGTGCATCAGCTTGCCGTCGGCCGCACCGAGTGCACCGGCAGCGGCCAACACAACAACGAAAGCAATCAGTATCCTCATTATTTTGTTTCCCTCCTGGCCCATCAAGCCCGCGATCAGCGGACCGTCTCCCGGCGGTACCCCTTGGACTACCGCCCCGGTTCAGGACCGCAACTCGCAGCGCTGAGGTAAATTGTACCTGCTCTCCGAGCGCTATCGGTGCCGCGGATCGGGTTGCCGGCTAGCAGCCCGTGGCAGAAGTCGGTACCGGCTTGTCAGAATGCCTGTAAGCTCTTGATTTGCCGTTCGGTCGGATCGACTTCGAGACTTCTACCACGGGGGCCTAGGGACGGATTCCCGCGGCCGCCAGCTTGATGCGGTAGAGCCCGGTGCGCGCGGTCATGTACAGGGTTTTGCCGTCGGCGTCCCCCCAATGCAGGTTGGCGGGAACCTCGGGCGGGCTGATGTTGCCGATGCGCTGGCCGGCGGGCGAAAAGATCCAGACGCCGCCCGGGCCGGTGCAATACAGGTTGCCCTGCTGGTCCACCTTCATGCCGTCGGGGAGCCCCTCGGCGGTCTCCGCCGTCACGTCGTAGAATACGGCGCCATTAGCGATGCCACCATCGGGGGCCACATCGTACTTCATCCAAACCTTCCTGGCCGGATCGGAGTTGGCGACGTAAAGGGTCTTCTCATCGGGCGAGAAGGCGATTCCGTTCGGCTTCGTCTGTTCCTTGCTCAGCAGTACGAGCTGGCCGTCCTTGACGCGATAGATGCCCTGGAAGTCCAACTCTTTCATTTCGGGCCGGGGCAACCCGTAGTCAGGATCCGTGAAGTAGAGCGAGCCGTCGGATTTGAAGACGACATCGTTTGGGCTATTCAGCCGCTTGCCCTGGTACTTGTCGGCCAGAACGGTCCGGGAGCCATCGGCCTCCAGGCGTGTCACGCGGCCGCTGCCGTGCTCGCACATCACAAGCCGCTTCTGGGGGTCGAGCGTCAGTCCGTTGGTGCCGATGAAAGCAC
>CAYRPT010000345.1:0-1538 GCA_964425895.1 uncultured Solibacteraceae bacterium
GTGCTGGCAGTGGTGAGGTGGCTCGAAGCGTAGAACAACAACGGCCCGCCGGCGGTGTGGGGAGCAATCGGCAACTGGTACGCCTCGGCCAAGGTAGCGATCTTGCGGGTCTCGCTCAGGCCGCCGGCCCAGCAGAGGTCGAACATGACGTACTTGGCCGCGCGCGCCTCCATCAATTGGAGGAAGGGCATCCGGCCGGCCATGCGCTCGCCGACGGTGAGCGGGATGCTGGTCGCTTCGGCGAGCTGGCGGTACTGGTGAAAATTTCCCGGCAGGAGCAGATCCTCGAGCCACATCGGCTGGTAGGGCTCGAGTGCCTTGGCGATCCGAATGGCGGAGGTGAGATTCCAGTTGCTGTGGAATTCGAGGAGGATCTCGATCTCGCCGCCGAATGTCTCGCGCAGCTTGCGCACGGGGAAGAGCGCCTCTTCGATTTCCGGCGCGGTGATGTACTGGCGCTGGTGGCGGCGGGCGAAAGGATCGAAGGGCCAGATCTTGATGGCGGTGACGCCGTAGCCGTCCTTCAACTCCCGCATGATCTTCTCCGGCTCCTTATGGAAGTCCCATCGGTGCGGGAAGCAGGTGTTATAGATGCGGACGCGCGGGTTGGATTTCCCGCCGAGCAGGCGGTAGACAGGTGTTTCGAGCAGCTTGCCGAGCAGATCCCAGAGCGCGAGGTCGATGGCGCTCATGACGCGCATCTCGGTCCCTCCCGCGATCCGGTAATCGAAGTTGTGGTAGAGGTCGGCCCAGATGCGGTCGATGTCGCGGGGGTCCTTGCCCAGCAGGAACCGGCCGGCCTGCGTGTGGATCAGCGAGGCCTCGGTCTCGCCGTAGGGGTATGTCTCGCCCAATCCCCAGTGGCCGGAGTCGGTATGGATACGCACCCAGGTCCAATGCGGCCAGAACGGAGCGTCGTCGCGGCTGGGCCACCAGAAGGTTTCGATCCGGGTGATGCGGACTTCCGGCGCCCGTTGCGCCGCGCGGAGTTGGAGGCCGCGGAACACCGGAGCGGCGAGCGCGGCCAGAAAGGAACGTCGCAGCGATGTCATCTCAGGCCTTGGGCTTGTACGCGATGGCGTCGATTTCCACCTTCATCTCCGGCACGACGACGAACTTGGTCACCACGGTCGTGCGCGCCGGCTTGGCATCCCCGAAGAACTCGGCGTACACCTCGTTCATGGCGTAGAAGTCGTCGGAGTTCGCCAGATACACATGGCATTTCACAACGTCCTTCATCGTGGCGCCGGCGGCGGCCAGGATGCGCTCGATGTTGCGAAGGACGAGACGGGTTTCGTGGCGGATGTCGCCAAGCTCCATTTTGTCGGTTTCGGGGTTGATAGGACCCTGACCCGCGACGAATACGAAGTCGCCGGCCCGCACGGCGGGCGAGTAGGGGCCACGCGGTTCCGGCGTGCCGGCTGGTTTGAGTCGTTCGATCATGGGACCCGTCTTACCGCATTCGGCGGTGGCGGCGCAAGGCGACTGCGATCCCACGGACCGGCGAACCGAGCCGGGAAGAACCGGCCGAAGGTGCT
>CAYRPT010000345.1:1548-5233 GCA_964425895.1 uncultured Solibacteraceae bacterium
CCGGCGCGGTTCAGACCGCGGCAGTCTTCTCATTGCTCGCCGGGTTTCGGTGCTTCCTCTTTCTTCCGGGGACGGCGCCGGCCGGAACTTCTCTTGCGTGCCGGTTTGGCGGGCGCCTCTTCCGGCGGCGCCAGGATCCCGGCTTCCGGTGCGGTTTCCACCGGTGGCTCCGGCGGGCGAAACTCCTCGCCGAGGAAGACCAACAGGCCTTTCTCCTCGTGCGGCTCCACTCGCGCGACCAGCTTGTCCTGGGCAAAGTTGAGAAGCTCGGCGAATTCGCGGAAGCCGTAATCCTCCCAATCGAATCCGGGCGAAGCTGCTTCGACCCAGGCTTCGATCGATTCGGCGGGAGCGCCGTTTTCAAGCTCGACGCGGTGAGCCTCGAGGGTGCCTCGCAGAACAGGGAGCGCCTCCTCAGGCGGCTTGACGCGCTCCTTCTCCTGTTCGGCCCCGGAGCGGGTCTCAATCATCACCTGGCCGCCGGAGCCGGTGACTTTCAGATAGCCGGCGTCGCGCAGCTTCTCGACCAGATCCGAGAAACTGCCCGCGCCGTATTCCCGCTCGCTGAACCGCGGATCGAGTTGAAGCATCGTCGATTTGAGCAGCCCGAGCTGGGGCTGCACGTTGCGGCGCTCCAACACCCGGAGCGTGCGCCGGATCAACGGCATCACGCGGACGGGATCAAGCGACTTCGGCAAGTGTTTCGGCGAAGCGCCCTTGGCTGGCTGCGCGCGCGGCCCTTCGGACTTGCGCTCGTATCCTAGGAGCGATTCATAGCTGATGAACTCGTGGCAATTCTGCTGGAGGATGTTGCTCGTGAAGGCCTTGCCGCCCACGATGAAGACCCTCTTGCCAAACTCGCGGAGCTTGTTGACGAGCGGGATGAAGTCGCTGTCGCCGCTCACGATGGCGAACGCGTTGACATGATCGTGAGTGAACGCCATTTCCAAGGCGTCCAGCGCGAGATTGATGTCGCCGCCGTTCTTGTCGCCGCGCGGCGAAGGATTGCGCTGCACCATCTGGACCGCGTTCTCCGCCATCAGACGAGTGGCCCGGGGCTGCAAGCCCCAGTTGGCGTAAGCGAACTTGGCGACGACATCGCCGCGTTCGCGCAGGGCGTCCAGCGTGATCGACACGTCGAACTCCCTTCGCAATGTTGATTTCACGCCGATCTCGATGTTGTCGTAGTCCACGAAAACGGCGATATTCAGTTTGTCTTCCATTTTGTTGCGCGGCGTAGGGCCCGGCCTCCCCTCCGGCCCCGGTCCGCTCCGTCCGACTCAATTATAGAACGGCGGCATCGGCGGACCCAGCTTAACTCGTTGGGCGGGGTGTGTATGGGCCGTTCCGCGAAGAGGTTTTTCGTTGACTCGAACCTGGCGTCTACCGCCCGGAACGGTCATCCGCGGCTGCGAACCAAGCGTACCCCGCTGTCCCCACGTCGTCAAGGCCGCCCGGAGTGATCTTCTCGGAAACTTGTCCTAGGGATCCCGGCCATGGCGCGTTACCTGGTGGTGGCATCGCTTTTCGTCCTCTCGCTGATCACTTACGTCGATCGCGCGGCGATCTCGTCGGCGAAGAGCGCAATGGCGGATGAGCTGGCCCTCTCGGATCAGGCCATGGGCGCCGTCTTCAGCGCGTTCGCGCTCGGCTACGCGATCGCCCAGATTCCCTCCGGTTGGCTGGCCGACCGCTTCGGCCCGCGCGTCGCTCTCGGCGCGGTCGTCAGCATCTGGAGTATCTTCACCGGACTTACCGGCGCGGTGAGCAGCCTCAAGCTGCTGTTGCTCATTCGCTTCCTGTTCGGCATGGCCGAGGCCGGCGCATTTCCGGGCGGAGCGCGGGCCATTTATAACTGGCTGCCTCCAGGCGGGCGGGGCCGCGCGAACGGGATCATGTTTTCCGGTACCCGCCTGGGCGCAGCCTTTGCTTTTCCGCTGATGGCCACGCTGATCGAGAGCTGGGGTTGGCGGAGCGCCTTTTACATTTTGGCCGTACCCGGGCTGGCATGGGGGGCGCTATGGGTGTTGTTCTTCCGCAACCATCCGCGAACACCGGCCGCGCAAAGCACCGCCGAGGCCGGTCCGGAGATCTCGTTCGCTGCGGTGTTCCGCTCGCGCGGCATGCTCCTCAACATGTTCCAGTATTTCGCCGGCAACTTCACGTTCTTCATCTGTTTGTCGTGGATGCTGCCCTATTTGCAGCAGCGTTACGCGCTGGGTCTCGCTGAAGCGGCCGGCTACGCGGTGGTGCCCCTGGTGTTGGGGGGGACGGCGCAATGGACCGCGGGCTTTCTGGTGGATTCGCTCTATCGGTCCCGGTATCGCGGCTGGTCGCGCCGTGCGCCGGCGATTCTCGGCTTCGTGCTCGCGGCGGCGGCCATTTTCCTGGTGAGTTTCATGGCAAGCCCGGTGGCGGCGGTCGTCTGTTTCGCCGTGGCCACCTTCGGGGCGGACATGACGATCAGCCCGAGCTGGGCGTATTGCCAAGACGTGGGCGGCCGCAAATCAGGCGCGGTATCGGGGTCAATGAACATGGTGGGCAACTTCGGATCGTTCGTGAGCGCCAACGCGTTCCCGCTCCTCTTCGCCCTGACGGGCAGCGCGTTTGCGTATTTCGCGATTGCGGCCCTGCTGAACGTGCTGTCGATCGGCTGTTGGTGCGGGATGAGGCCGCCACCGGGCGCCGGTGGCGTCACTAATGCGAGCCTCAGCAGCAGTTGATCACCACTCCACACTGAAGGTCTTGATGGTCTGATCGCCGATCTGGATCTTTTCGGACACTGGAGGCCTGCCGGGGATCTCGACCCGCACATCGTACTCGCCCACGGGAAGTTTGATCATGACGGGGCTCTTCTCCCGCCGCAACTCTCCGTCGATGAAGATCGACGCTCCGGCCGGCGTAGTGGACACGGCGAGCGTGCCGGCCTGCCGCTCGAGATTCACGGTGAGCTCGGTGAGGTCCGGCACACGGATGATGCGGGTGGCGACGCGATGACCCGCGACCGTCACGCGCAGAACGTGGCGGCCTTCCGCCAGGGTGAGCGCGCAGGGCGTGCGGCACGTCAACAGGGGGTCGCCCTCGGCACTAACCTCCGCATCCGGAGGACTTGAGCGGATCCGCAACTCGTACTCCCGCGGCGCCCGGGCGGGCGCCGGTGGCGGCTGCGTGGATGGCTTGGCGGGTGGCGGCGTCGCGCGTGGGGGTTCGGCCGCTACCGGTTCGGCCGTTGGCTCCGCGGGCGGCGCGGACGGTTCAGAGGGCGGTGGGATCTCGGCCGCCGGCGGCGGCGCGGCCGATGACACCTCCTGGGTCACATTCGCGGGCAACCGCTCAGCAGACGCCGGCGGCGGGGCAGGCTGGGGGCGGCCCACGTAATACCAGGCGCCGCCGCCGGCCACGAGCAGAAGCAAAGCCCCCACCAGGATATTCCGCACCAGATGCGGCTCGCCGGCATCCTCGGTCTCCCGGCGCCGCGCGCGCCCTCGAGGGGGAAGCGCGGGAGCTTCCGCCTCGGAACGTGCGGCAACGGGAGCAGGAGCCGCGGACGGGGACGGGCGCGGCGCCGCAACCGTCGGCGCCGCCGGCGCGACCGGAGCCTGCTCGCGAAGCGGCTCCGCCACCACGGTCGCGACATGGCCGGCGCCGCCGTGAACCAACGGCTGCCAATCCGGCGTCCGGCTCG
>CAYRPT010000346.1:0-5232 GCA_964425895.1 uncultured Solibacteraceae bacterium
ACGTCCGATGCTTCTGATAGTAGCGAGTGAGAAGCTGGCGCCCCTCACGCTGCGCGAACCGCTCCAAGAACGCCCGGCGGCGCGGATCGGCGGGATCAGAGAGCAACCCGGACGTCACGCCGGGCAGGCGGTACATCTCGTACTGCGCGATATCGCGCATCAGGCGGATGAAGACCAGGTTCACCGAGTTCCGGAAGGCCTCGCTGACAGACAGGACGCGGCCGTTGTCGGCGGAAGTGAAATTCGAGAAACGATGCATCCCGCCGCCGGTGAAGAACCCTTCGTGAGGGCTCGCCGGGTAAGGCCGTTCCAGTGAGGCCTCCAGGGTCGTTTCGAGGGTCGCTCCGGGCTGTGCGGCCAGGAACCCGGCGGCCCACTGCGTCAGCCGGTCCTCCAGCGGCGCGTCCAGGGAGGCGAGCTCCTCGGGGGCGAGGCCGTGAAGCCGGCCGTGCAACTCGGTGACGATCTCGAGGTACGTCACCAGCGTTCGCAGCTTCGCGGTGGACCCCAGCTCCAACTTGGTCTGTTCATTGATATTCAGGGGCTGGTCCAGGTTGTCGGCCTGCACCCGCAGCAGGTTGGCGCCTTCGCCGCGCTCGTAGAGGGCGACACTGTAGATGACCCGCTCGGGGTCGCCCTCGGCAAGCAGGCGGGTCTGGCGCAACCCCGCGCGGCCGGCGAAGTCCGGATCGTTGAGCCGGGTCAGGAACTGCTGGATGCGATACTGCGCCTCGCCGTCGAGCGTGGTATCCGTTCTCAGGTCCAGGCGGTCCAGGTCGTAGACATGGGCCAGGTGGAGCGATTGCAGGAGTTCAACCCGCACGCTGTCGGCCGCCTTACGCTCGGCGAACGCCCGATCCGTAGCCGTCTCGACGCGAACCCCGAAGGTGGGCCGCATGCCCAGCGCCCGCTGGCGGAGCCGTTCGGGGATGATCCCCGCCGAGGCGAGCAGGTCAAGGTAGGCGGTTACACGGTGGTCGAGAGCCGCCCGGTCGCGCACCAGGTACGCGGTCGGCTTCCTGATGGCCAGCAACAGCGAAAGTGCCTGGCGATAGGCTAACGCCTGCTCGTCGAGCGAGCCTTCCACCGGTTCCTCGACGTAGCGGAGCACCCGGTTCACGTGGCCGAAATCCGCGCCAAACCAGGCCCACAGGCCATCGCCGAGACCCTGAACTTCGCCGTAACCGGGAACGGCCGCCAAAGGGATCGAATTCAGGTAGTCGGTGATAATGCGCCGGCGGGCGGAGGACGTCTCGATTCCACCGGAGTAGGCGCCGAGCGAAGCCGAAGCGAGCTGCCGGAGCTTCTCGGCGGGGGACCCGGTGGCGCCGCCGGGAGAATGCCGCATCTTCACCAACTGGGTCGCCAGGGTGCTGCCTCCGGACACCTCGCGCGGAATGCCCAGACGGCGCAAGCCCAGATCCAGGCCGGCCTTTCCCAGGCGGTCCCACTCGAGCGCCGGGTTTTTGTACGGGAACCGTTCCTCCAGCCCTTCCCGGTTCTCAATGAAAAGGACCGTCCGAACGATCACATCGGGGATTGACTCGAAGTCCGGGTAGGCCCGCTCGGGGAAGCTGACCGCGTAGAGGATCTCCCCCCGCCGGTCATGGATTTGCAGACCGGCCTGGGTCTTTTCGCCATAGGCCGGCGACAGCCCCCAATCGAGCACCCGTTTCATCTCGGGGGATTGGCGGGCCTGCGACGCAATCTGGAAGCCCCGCTCCTCCAGCCGGTCCAGGAAGCCCGTCAGCAGGGAATGGCCGAGACGGACGTCGTAGGGACCCGAGTGGGGGTGCCGGAAACCGGGCGCCGGCCCCGGCTCAACCGAATAGGAGAGCCGCTGCGCCCAGGCGTGAAACAGGCGCGCCTGAAGCCAGGAGGTCTGGATCTCGAGCGCCAGGAAACACACCAAGAGAAGGGCGCACAACAGTGCGAAGGCGCGCACCGCCCTCCGCCAGCCGGACTTCCGGCCTGTTTTGGAGGCCGTCTCGGACACAACGTGAACGGTCGCGCCCGTGTCGATCAACATATCAATCGCTTCTTCCCGGGGGGCATTGCCCCTTCGCGGCTCCTCCTGCCCTATTAGATGTGCCGGACCGGCCATTCCGGTTCACGTCACATCGTTTCGCTTTCGGTGAGACAGCGGAGCGACCCCTGGTGCTCCAAATCAAGATCTCCGAGCAATCCGCGGGCCGCTGGGGCCGCGGAGCCCCGGGGCCCCTCATCCTGGTATGCGGCGATGCTTGCCCGGATAGATCATGGCCCTTCCGGTGCGGAGAGGCGGCGGGGCCGCTCCGGCGGTAAGGATTACGCGGGGCCGGTAAAAGAGAAAGGCCCGCCTACATCCCGTTGCCCGGGCGGACCGGCCGGGGGGCCGTCGTTTCGAACTCGGTGAAGCGGACCTCGCGGTGCTGCTCCATGGCGAGGTTCGCCAGAATCACGGCAGCGGCGTTGTTGAGCCCGTCCTCGGCATCGGCCTTCGGCACGTCCCCGCTGCGGCAGCAGTCGAAGAAACCGTCGAGCTCCATCTCGACCGGGCCGCGGTCCTCGCTCGGAACCAAGACGCCTTTGCTGTACAACCATCGGCGGGCCCACTTCAGCTCGCGCTGGAGGAAGTTCTCCTCGCCGGTGAACTGGTCGGCGTCGAGCAGGATGGGCATGGGCCGGAAGCCTTCGCGGGCGGAACCCATCGTGGCGCCGGCAGCTTTGGCGAGCTCCTCGCTCTCCGGCGCGCGGCCGGCTTCGGTGGCGCCCGGTTCGTAATACCAGAGGCCCAAAGGCGGCTTCCCGTCCACCCCGCGTGTGATCTCGATGGTTCCCTCGGTCCCCAGGATGACTTCGCCCGCCTCGGTGCGGGCGCCGCCGAATGGGGAGAGGTGCTTGTTTGTGGTCACGCAGGTCAGGACCATCCGCCGGCCTTCCGGGTAATTGAAGATCAGGGCGATGTTGTCGTTGACGTCCCGGCCGTCGCGGCGCCACTGAAGGCCTCCGGCGCCGAGGACGGACTCCGGTTCGGCGTTGAACATCCACGAAGCCACATCGATGGCGTAGCAGGCCAGCTCCGAGGTCAGCCCGCCGGAGAACTCACGGAGGAGCTTCCAGTTGGTTTCCCGGCCCCGGCCGTCATCCGGAGCCATCGCCCAGCCGGGATTTTGATGCCACTGGGCCTGTATGTGAGTCACCTCTCCCAGGAAGCCTTTCGAGACCATCTGGCGGGCAAGCTGGTAGAAGCGGCTGTAGCGGTGCTGGAATCCGGTCTGGAACACCTGATCGGATCGTTCGCCGGCCAGCATCCGGAGGTCGTGGACCTCGGCGGCGGTGAAGACGAGGGTGGGCTCGCAGAAGACATGCTTGCCGGCGAGCAAGGCGTCGCGAGCGATGGCGAAGCGCTTGTGCAGGGGCGCGGCGACAAGCACGGCTTCCAGGTCGCTCCGGCCGAGCAACTCACGATGGCCGGCGAGGCTTGCCGGCCTGTCCCGGCTGATTCCCACGGCCTTGTCGCGGTGCGGTGGATGCGGATCGCAGACGGCGAGGCACCGGCCCGTGGGGATCCGGTTCAAGTAACCCAACAGCGTTTGCCCCCACCGTCCGCAGCCAATCAGCCCGAAGCGGACCGGGTCCTCCGCGGCGAAGACCTCACGGGCGCCGCGGGCAGCCAACGGCGCGGCGGCGGCTATGGCCATGGCGTCACGCCGGGACACGCCGGGCATACAGATCCTTTCGATCGGTTTTCCGGGCACGGGGACGGCGAACCGGCGCGCAAGAGGGCCGGAGACCGGCGCTCGCCGATAGCGTCAGACGTACTCCCAGTCCCTGAGCCACTCGTAGCCTGGCCGCAGCCGGGCCCACATCTGCCGCGAGGCGTTCTCGAGTTCGGAAACCTCCGCGGCGTCGAGCTGCCGCCTCTCCATGACGGCCTTGGCGGCGTTCTCAACATGGTGGAGCGTGGCCAGGCCGGGGATCGGCGCGGTGATCGCCGGGTTGCCGAGGATGTAGCGCAGCGACAGGCGGGCGCGCCGGTCGTCTTCTTCCTGATGCGGGTTGTCCGGCGAGCCGTCTCCGGAGAACAGCGCGTTGTCGGCGAACGGCTTGATCCCGAACACCCCGACATCGTGCTTGCGGATGGCGCTGAACACGCTGTCGCCCGGCAGTTCCTTGCTGTTCGCCGTGTAAGGTGTGCAGGCGACCTCCATCTGTTTGGGGTAGTTCTCGATCAGCGACTTCAGCCATGGACGGTTGTGCGTCGAGACCCCGGTGTGCCTGACCTTGCCCTGCTTCTTCGCCTTCTCGAGCGCGCCAAACGTCGCATGCTCGATGCGCTCCAGTTCGGCCAGATCGGGGAGGGTGTCCGCCGGAAGGGTGATGCGCCACAGATCCACGTAATCCAGACCCGCCATCTGCAAGCCCGCGTCCAGGGACTTCATCAGCGCCGGAACCGTGCGGAACTCCGGCCTGCGCGGCTCGTTCTGATACCAGGAGTAGCCCAGATACATCTTGTCGCGCCGGCCCTTCAGCACGCGGCTGTAGGTGAACACCTCTTCGCGGGTGCAGGCATCGATATAGTTGATGCCGAGCTCGATGCACCGGCTGACGACCTCGTGGCGGTTCTTGATGAACTCCGGGTTTTCGAGATCCGCAGTAAGCCACTTGGTTCCCTCGAACACGCCGGGGACGACCAGGTTCACCCTCTTCCAGTGGCCGCCGAGGCAGACCGCCGAAACCATGAGGCCTGTCTTGCCCAACCGCCGGTACTCCATGTTCTCGTTGAAGTTCAAGATGCTACGCCGGGAAGCCGGCGCCTTTCCGGCGGCAACGGCCGCGGGAGCGAAGCCGGCAGCCGCCAACCCCGTCGCGGCGGCGACACCGACGAATTCACGTCTCTTCATGCCCTTATCTGCCATCGTGCAACTCCGTCTCGATTCGTCCCGCCCGCCGTCGCACCATCGCCTTGCGGTCCGCCCCCGAGGCGGCGGCGCCGGCCGGCATGAGACAAGCCTAATCCCGAACTCGCCAAAGATCAAGGATAAGAAGACGCGAAAAAACTGAATGAGAAGATAAGGAAAAATGAAAGAGCCGCCGCTCCCACCGGGGAACGACGGCTCGAAAGACGGGGCGCCGGGGGCGCGCAAGCCGCGCGGTTGGCGCTTAGTAGTCCATGTCGCCGTGCGGAGGACCCGCCGGGGCGGCAGGTTTCTTCTCCGGGATCTCGCAGACCATGGCCTCGGTGGTGAG
>CAYRPT010000347.1:0-5226 GCA_964425895.1 uncultured Solibacteraceae bacterium
AATACTTAACGTAGTAATGCTAGACGGCCTCTAACTCTTCTTCCAACAACTGCTTGCGATAGAGATCGGCATACCAACGGCCGGCTGCCAGCAGCGATTCGTGGTCGCCTTGTTCGGCTAGCCGGCCATTCTCAATCACGAAAATCCTATCCGCATGGCGCACGGTGGAAACGCGGTGCGAGATCAGAATCGTGGTCCGTCCTTGCAGGTACTCGGTCAAGGCGGTGAGAATGCGTTCCTCGGTTTCCGTATCGACGCTCGAGAGGGCGTCGTCCAGAATCAGGATGCGCGGGTTTCGCAGTATCGCCCGGGCGATCGCCGTCCGCTGTTTCTGTCCCCCGGACAACGTAATCCCGCGCTCTCCGAGAAGTGTTCGGTAGCCCTCCGGGAAACCGGCCACGTCGCCCCCGAGGCCGGCGATCTCCGCCGCCCGCCGTATCTCCTCTTCCGTGGCGTCCGGGCGGCCCAAGGCGATGTTCTCAGCCAGCGTCGCGCTGAACAGAAACGTCTCCTGAGGCACAAACCCGATCACCCGGCGCAGCTCTTCCAACTTGAAGTCGCGGAGATCGCGGCCGTCCAACAGAATCCGCCCGTCGCTCGGATCGTGGATCCGGGGAATCAGTTGCACGAGGCTGCTCTTTCCGCTCCCGGTATGACCCACGATGGCCACGGTGGCGCCGGCTGGTATCTCGAGGTCGATGCCCGCGACCGCCGCGGCGGGTCCGAAGCGCAAAGAGACCTTCTCGAAGCGAAGTCCGCCGCGCAGCGGCTCCGGCATCGGAAGCGGATGCCGGGGATCCGCCACCGTGGGCTCTTCGCGAAGCAGTCCGTCGATCCGCTCGAGCGACGCGGCGCCGCGCTGCATCAGGTTCACTACCCATCCCATCGCGACCATCGGCCAGATCAACATGCCGAGATATACGTTGAACATCAGGAAGGTTCCCAGCGTGATCTCGTTGTTGACCAGACGGTAGCCCCCGTACCAGAGCACGACGAGAAACGACACACCGGTCAGCCCGTGCAGAGCCGGTCCGAAAAAGCCGGAAACCAAAGCCAACCGCAGCGATTGGGCGATGTAGCGGACATTGAGCTCGTCGAAGAATCTCTGCTCGGCGTCTTCCTGGACGTAGGCTCGGACCACCCGCACTCCGCTGAGGTTTTCCTGGACCCGGCTGCTGATGTCCGAGAAGATGCCCTGGATGGCCAGGAACTGGTCGTGGATACGGCGGCCCAGGTAGCGGACCAGCAGGGTGACCAGCGGCGCCGGAGCCAGCGCCAACACGGTCAGCCTCCAGTCGACGCCGGCCATGATGGCCACCGCCAGCACCGCCGTCAGGACCGTGTCCGCGGAGTACATCACTCCGGGGCCGAGCATCATGCGCACCGCGTTGAGATCGTTTGTGGCCCGCGCCATGATGTCGCCCGTCCGGAACCGCGCGTAGAAGCCGGCTGAAAGGTCCAGGAGGCGCCGGAACAGGTCGTTGCGCAGGTCGAACTCCACGTCCCGGGAAATACCGATGAGGATCACCCGCATCCAGTACTGGAAAACGCCCTTGACCGCCGTCAGGACGACCAGCAGGAGCGCAAACCGGACAGCCTCGCGCATCTCGAACCGGGCCGAGAGAGCGTCCACGGCGAAACCGATTCCCAGAGGAATGGCGGCCGCGAACAGGTTGCGCATCACCAGGGCGAAGATACCCCAGCCGAGGCCGCGGCGGTAGCGCCGCATATAAGGCCAGAGGACTCTGATGATGTTGTTCACCGATTCGCTCCCAGCGTCGAATCGCGATTGATGGGATGCATTCGCTTCCCTCCAGTGTACGATTCCAGACGGGCCGTCCTGTTGCCGAGAGTCCGCCGTGGGCACGGGCGCCACACTGCTCCCGGCCCTCGCAACCGCGCCGCCGGGCTTGTCGCGCCCGCGAACCGGCGGATGTAACTACGGGCTCGACCCCTCTGTCTATACTGTTAGGGAGGCGTGAGCCGGTGCATCCCGATGGCGAAGCGAAGGCTCCGGTACCCGGGCCGGTGTTACCTTGGCTTGTCCGGCTGATTCTCTGGCTGGCGGCCCGGTTGACGCCGCCGTCCGCCCGGCCGGAGTGGACGGCCGGCTGGCGGGAGGAACTCGAGCGCCGGCGCGGCGCAGGTGCCCCCGCCGGCGAACTGGGAACGCGCGCTCTCGGGTCGGTGCGGGACGCCCTGTGGGTCCGTAAGGGCCTGCGCTATAGTTCTTTCGCCGCGCTACTCCGCCGGCCGTTCCGGGCGGAGGCGCTGCTCGTGCTGGCCGCCGCCGGAGTTTGGGGGCTGTCGGAACGTGCCGCTCCACCGCGGCTTCCTTTTCCCAACGCCGACCGGATCGTTTTTCTCGAGCGTGGTATCGCCGCCCTTGGCGCCCGGCGCCCCGTTATGTCGAGGCAACTGGTGGCTCAGGCGAGGACCGTCCCCGAGTTCGCCGACGTCTCCGCCTTTCAGCTCGTCTGGAGAGCCGCGTTCGTCCGGGTGGACCAGCGCTTTTTCGACGTGCTCGGTGTCCGGCCCGCCGCCGGGCGGACGTTGCAGCCCGGCGACGCGGCGGAAACGGCCGTCATCACGCACCAGTGCTGGCGGGACACATTCCGCATGGACCCGGAAGTCCTTGGACGCAAGGTCAGCCTCGACCGCGTGGAGTACGAGATCGTTGGTGTCCTGCCGGACGGATTTGTGTTCCTCTCCGACCATATCCAATACTTCGTGCCCCTTTCCCGTTTCGCCCGAAAGGCCGGCGGCGCCGCCTTGCTTCGGCCCGGAGCCCGGATCGAGAGCGCCGAAGCCCGGTTCCGCGAGATCGCCCTGGCAGCGGATCCTGACTGGGGCGAGCATGGCTTCGGGCTTCGCCCCGCCGTGCCCCGTTCCCAGTCGATCCTCACGCTCGTGCCGATGGCTGCCTCACTGGCTGGGGTCGGCCTGGCCGGGGCTTGTCTCTACCTGCTATCGAAGGGCGTCCGCCGCCGCCGATACTACCTGTCGCTGGCCTTGCGGCTCGCGCTGGCGATGGCGTCGCTGACGGTGATCCAATCGTCGGTGATTGGACTTCTGGGGGATTCCCGGCCCCCTACCATCTTCCACACGCTGTTCTTCCTGCTCCTGTGCTCCACGACGGTGATTCTGGTCGTGCGCGACCACCTGTACCGGTGCCCGGTCTGTCTCGAGCGGCTCAGCATGCCGGCATCCCTGGGTTCCTGGAGTAGTGTGGTCGTCGACCCGCCGGCCATCGAGTACGTATGTCCGAAGGGTCACGGACTCCTGCTGGAAGAGGAGACCGGCGAGATGCACAGCCACTGGACTACGTTGGACTCGTCCTGGAAAGATCTGTTTGTGAAGCGGCGCTGACCGCCGCCGCCGATCCCTGGGCGGCAAGATGCCACGGGCGCCCTCGGGAAACCGCTACATTAGACGCTATGGACCAAGCGCAGCTTCGCTTGTTGCTCGAACAGGTACGTGAGGGGGCGACGGATGTGGACCAGGCCATCGAGCAGCTGCGGCATATGCCGTTCGAGGATCTCGGGTTCGCCAAAGTCGATCATCACCGATCCTTGCGTCACGGCATGCCCGAAGTCATCTTCGGCCAGGGCAAGACGCCGGAAGAGGTGCTTGGCATCGCCGAGCGCGTCCTCGGGAAGACCAGGAACCTGCTCGCGACGCGTCTGAGTTCCGAGGCCGCCGCACTTCTGGCCGACCGGTTTCCCAATGGCGAGTACTTTCCCCGCTCGCGGGCCTTTCGCGTGTGGCAGGACCGGACTATCCACGGAAAGGGCTTGATCGTCATCGTTTGCGCCGGCACCAGCGATATTCCGGTGGCGGAGGAGGCCCGCGTGACGGCCGAGACCATGGGTAATTCCATCGACGAGATTTATGATGTCGGCGTCGCCGGCATCCACCGTCTGCTGGGCAACCGGGAGCGGCTGGCCCGGGCCCGGGTGGCCGTCGTCTGTGCGGGTATGGAGGGAGCGCTGCCCAGCGCGGTCGGCGGCCTGATCTCCTGCCCCGTTATTGCCGTCCCGACCAGCGTTGGTTATGGCGCCAGCTTCCACGGACTGGCGGCGCTGCTCGGCATGCTGAACAGTTGTGCGAGCAACGTGACCGTCGTCAACATCGACAACGGTTTCGGGGGTGGATATGTGGCCAGCCTCATCAACCGCCTGTAGGCCGTACCCGGCCCGGGCAGGTTCCAGGATCTGCTGGCGGCCTGCTCCACGATTTGGGGGGCGGCCAGCGTCTGTCACTCGATGGCCGTGCGGGCTGAGGTGGCCGAATTTTATTTCGCTTCGAGGAGATGTCATTTCTTTTCAGTATGATGCGATAGCGTCGGGGCTGGCGCCTGGCACGCCGTATGTCGCTCTGCGTCCGGCTGTCTTATCGGAAGAACCTCCGCGGCGTTGCTAGAACGATTCTATGGGTCCCTGCGGTCGCGACCGAGTTCGCGCGGGTGGCAACCGCCTCGGCAGGAAGGGGATAGGCCCGGCGGATCAGACGTGACTATATGAATGCCCGAGCGGGCAGTCTTGCCCGCGGTTTTTGCTCACGCCACGACTGCAGTCATCGCACGCCTGGCGGCCTGCTCCACACGAGGGGGTGTAGCGGGCAGTTTTGCCCGCCACGCCATGACGCGAGCCTCGTTAGGATCCGCTGGCGGCCTGCAATACTTGCGCCTCTTCGGCGAACACGTAGAACCCGAAGAGCGGCTTCGGATCCCCGCGTCCCCACCGGTTCATCTTCCACGCCGCCTTAACGTAAGCGATATCAGGGTGCCGCGTGAGGTCGACGAAAACGGTGTAGGTCCCGCAGTAGAATTTTTGGGGGAACGAGAACAGAGGCTTTTCACTCCATTCCGCGCCATCCGCGGAGCCCAGAATTGCGACGTCCAGGCTCTCCTGTTCGATGATCCGCGTGATCCCGAGCGTCAAGCTGATCATCCGGCCTTTCGCATCACCCAAGGCGAAGGACCCCGACTCGCCATTGGCGCGCCACTCGGTCTCAGGAACCAGGAAGCTAGGCAGCATCGGTCCTCCACCCCGGCGGTCCGCCTACTCCCCCTTTCCCGGCCTGGTTGGATTGGCCGGACATTTGCGGACCCCGATAGCTCATTTTATTCTCGCATCATTCCGGCCGATAGCCAAGCGATTTCCTGGGCAAGCCAGCGATTCCGTAAACCGGCCCTGGCTTCGTTTGCAGCCTGGTGATTTGGCG
>CAYRPT010000348.1:0-4740 GCA_964425895.1 uncultured Solibacteraceae bacterium
GACGGCTTTGTCTCTCACCGGGCGTTTCGGACGCGCCGCGCGCACGTTCAGCGAGAAACTGATCGAACTCGGACTGGCACACTTCATCGCCAGCGACGCCCACGATCCAGTGGACCGTACGCCGAGCATGACCGAGGCGTTCCGGCGGGTCGCCCGGCGTTACGGGGACACCTGGGCCGAGCGGCTGTTCGTGACGAACCCGCGTTGCACGCTCACCGGCGAACCCCTGAATCTGGGGCCGCACGCCGACCCGCCCCGTCCGCGGAGGTGGTTTCACATGTTCCGGAAGGGGAATGGCGCGCCAGGGGCGGAATGAGGACAGCAGCCGCCTCACATTTCCGCAACACAGCATTGGAGAGGCCCGTCCTATACAGCGTGGGATTCTGCCGGCGGAAGCGCTCGCCATTGGCCGCAGCGGCTCTGTGGCTGGCGGCGTCGCCGGCGCTGGTGGCGCAACGCGACGGTCCGCTGGAGGTCAAACGTCCGCCTCCCCGGCCGCCCCGAGCGGAACAACCTGTCCCGGAGCCGAAGCGATCGCCCGAAACCCCGGGCGAGCGTCCCGTCCTTCTGCGGCGTACCGCGCCATCCTCCCAGCCACGAGCCTCTTCTCCGTGCCCTGCGGGCTATATTCCGAAACCCGGTTCGGACGAGGTCCGGCCGCGCCTCACCCGCACGCCTTCCGGTACGACCAAGACAGAGGCGGCGGCGCCGGCTTCCGAGACGGTCGAATGCGTCTACTCCGAAACCGTCGTGGATGAGAACGGCCGCGTGGTCGAAGGCCGCGGCGGCGTGGCGGCGATCCCTTTGATCGAGGAGGCGCGCCGGAACGTGGAACAATTCACGGAGGGCCTGCCGGATTTCCTTTGCACGCAATTGACCTCGCGTTTCGCGGGCGACTCGGCCCGCGGCGACTGGAATCTGCGGGACCGTATCGAAGCGGATGTCCTGTTTCTGAACGGACAGGAGCAATACCAGAACGTCCGGCGCAACGGAAAGGAAGTGCGCCGTGATCCGCGGCGCACCGGATCCTGGTCGCTGGGCGAGTTCGGATCCCTTATGCAAGGACTGTTCCATCCGGCCACGGCGGCGGCGTTTGCTTTGGTCCGCCAGGAGCCGAGGGGCGGCGTTTCAGCCCAGGTTTACGAGTATTCGGTGGAGCAGAAGAATTCGCGCTGGAAGGTGGACTTCGAAGGCGAATTGCTCTATCCGGCTTACAAAGGGGCGGTCTGGATCGACCCGGAATCAAAGCGCGTCCTGCGCATCGAGATGAAGGCTGTCGAGATACCGAGGACCCACTCGCTGGACGTGCTCGAAATGTCCATCGACTATGGCCCCGTTCGGATCGCCGGCCAGAGATACCTGCTCCCCGCACGATCCGAGAATGTGGCCTGCAAACGCTACGGCGGATGCAGCCGAAATGAGATCGAGTTCCGCGACTACCGCAAGTTTGCCGCGGAATCGTCGGTTGCAACGGTCGAAACCGAAGTCACCTTTGAAGGCGAAGCGACCGCACCGGCCGGCGAACGTGAGCCGGAGAAGCCCGAACCGTGACCCTCGTCGCCGTTTTCCTGGCGCTTCTCGTGGCCGCGCCCGCCGTGATCGCGCAGGAGCCGGGGTGTCCCGAGGGCTATATTCCGAAACCGGCCGAGGATTCCGGGCGGCCGAAGTTGAAACGCGGCCCCGCGGGTGAGGCGGCAGAGCAGAAGCCCGCTGTCGAGTGTGTGGCCGTCGAGGTTCCGGAGGCGGGCGGTCTCTCGGGCTTCGGTGCGCGGGCGCCGGCCGGATGGGACGCCGTCCTTGCCAGGACGCGCGAACGGCTGCACACATTGTGGGACCACCTGCCGGATCTGCTCTGCCGGCAGACGACCGACCGTTTCCAGGCCGGTTCGCGCCGCCAGCCGCGATGGAAGCGCCAGGACCGCATCACCGCCGAGCTGATCTGGTTCAACGGCAGAGAGGGCTACCGCGATCTGCGCCGCAACGGGAAGCCGCTCAAGGCGGCCAGCCCCGTGGCCAGCGGCCTTTGGGCGACCGGCGACTACGTCACTATGGTGCTCGACCTCTTTTCGCCGGAAACCGGCGCGTTCTTCGAGTTCCTCCGAGGCGAGCCGTGGCACGGCCGGGACACCCGCGTATACGCCTTCTCGGTGGAGGAGGCGAAATCGCATTGGAAGCTCACGTTCGGCGGCCAGACCGTGTACCCCGCGTACACGGGAAAGGTCTGGATCGATCGCGAGGTCCACGACGTCCTGCGGGCTGAGTTCCTTGCCAGCGGTCTGCCGTTCTATTACCCCGAGGATTCCGTCGAGGTGGCGATCGACTTCGCACCGGTTCAACTCGCGGGCGCCGGCCACCTGGTGGCGGTCAAGTCCGACGTGCTCGGCTGCGAGCGCGGCAAAGACCGATGCACCCGGAACGTGACCGTCTTCGAAGGCTACCAGATGTTCCACGTCGAGTCGACGGTGATGCAGACGGACTCGACGATCACGTTCGAAGACGGTCGGCAGCCGTAGGCCGGACTTCCGAGCGCTAGCCGCGTGGCCGGGCGCCTCCGGCGCAGAAGCCGCACGTCATTGATAGCAGGGAACGTTCACGAATGTTCCCTCGAGAGTGGTGGGCGAGGCCGCCGAGGGTGCATTCATCGCGCTTCGAGCGTCGCGCAGAGCCGGCGGAGGAGATTCGGCCCATTGCGAAGGAGATTGTTGACAGGCGCCGGGGGGGACCTCAGGGAACGTTGGCGGCGCTTTCCCGCGGCGCCGGATGAGGAGCTGTTTGGCGCCGGCTCCGTCAGTTCTCCTCGATGATCAGGAGGTCCCACGGAGCGAGGGTGACCTCCCCGCCGGAGGCGACGGCCGCGCCGGTGGGAAGATCGATTCCGGCGCCGTAGGGGTATTTGAAAACCTGCTTGGTGGCGGAGTAGTTGAGGTAGTAGTGCAAGTTCCTTCCTGAATTTGACGTGCCGTGCTTCACGTGAACGGGGCGCGGCAGATGCTGGTCGGCCGAGGTGATGCCGGCTCGGCGGGCCACGTCCAGCAGAACCTTCTCCTGCAGCTCGGCGGTGAGGTATGTCCCCTCGTAAGTCAGGGTTCCGGCGCCGAACCTGTTCCGGGTGATCGCCGGGTACCTGGAGAAGAAGTGGTGATCGTAGCTGGCCAGCGTTTCGCAGCCTTCGGGGAGGATCATCTCGGCCCACACGTCCACCCTGTTGGCCGTGCCCGCGCCGAAAGGATCCCCTTTCAGGGCGACCGGCGCGGCGAGGGTGGAGAACTCCTGGTAGGAGAAGCCGGCGGCTTCCCGCAGCGGACCGGGGGCTCTCTGCCAGCGCACGGTGGAGTCCTCATTCGCAAAGCCGCTCTTGAACGAGATCACGGCGTGTCCGCCGGCCTTGACGTACCGCGAGATCCGGTTGAGCAGATCGTCGCTGGCGATATAGAGGGGAGGAACCAAGAGCACCGTGTAGTTGTTCATACGTTCGGGGTATTCCGCGAAGACAAAATCAACGCCGATGTTCAGCCGGTGAAGTGCGCCGTACATCTGGTGGAGGATCGTCATGTAGTTCACGCGATCGTCGAATGGCATGAACTGGATTCCATGGTAGGAATCGAGGCTCACGAGGATGGCCGCAGCGTTGCGCGGCTGGAAATTGACCAGCCTCGGGCCGAGTTTCTTCAATTCCCCGGCGATTCGCGCGGCTTCCCGGTAAAGGCGGTTCGGCTCGAGATCATGGGAGAGCAGTCCTTTCCAATAGGTTTCCTGACCGTAGTGCAAGGAGTGCCAGTGCCAGTAGGCGACCATGTTGGCGCCGCTTGACACATGGCTGTAGGCGTTCAAGCGAAGCTGGCCGTCATAGGGCGGGAACTGGGTCCGGGAGTCCCACCCAATGCTCTGGGCGTTTGTTTCGGTAACGAGGTAATTCGAGAGCTTCTGGGAGCGGGCCAGATCCCCACAGAAGCTAATGAACTCGCCGGTGAGGCGGTCCTGCACCGGGTGGTACGGGTTGACGGCAACGATGTCGAGAAACTGTGCGACGTGAATCTGATCCGCGTCCGTGCGAATTCCGCCGGGCCAGTTATGCGTGACGAACTGGCCGGGCCTCGAGTATTCGCGCACAATTCGCGCTTGCCACTGAAGGAAATCGGTGACGGTGTGGCGTTGGAAGCGTTCCCACTCAAGCTTGTAGCCCGGGTTCAGCACGCCCTCGCGGGCGGGGAAGTCGTCCCAACCCGAGACGAGCTGTCCCCAGTAGGCGAACCCCCAGGCCTTGTTCATTTCGTCGACGGAGCCGAACTTCTCCTTCAGGCGCGATATGAAATCCGCGTGCATGGCGGGGGATTTCGAGCTGTTCGGGTGGGTTTCATTATCGACCTGGTAGCCGATGATGGCGGGGTGGTCCTTGAAGTGGGAAACAATCTGGCGGATGATGTGTTCCGCGTGCCAGCGATAAGCGGGGTGCGTCAGGTCCGTGTTCTGGCGAACGCCGTACGCGCCCTCGGGGACGGTGTCGAAGTAGGCCGGCTGGTAGCGGTCCGCGCCGAGCGCCTGCCGCGCGCCAAGCCGGGTGACGACGATTTCGGGGTGCTTCCGGTAAAGCCACGGGGGGATGGAGTAGGTCGGGGTTCCAAGGATGACTTTGATCCCGGCTTGGTGCAGCCGGTCGAGAATGCGTTCCATCCAGGCAAACTGGAACTCCCCGTCGCGCGGCTCCCAACTGCTCCAAGTGGACTCTCCCAGCCGCACCAC
>CAYRPT010000348.1:4750-5216 GCA_964425895.1 uncultured Solibacteraceae bacterium
TGCTCCATGAGCTCGACATCCTTGTCGAGGCGCTCGTACGGCATGTATTCGTGGTAGTAGGAGGCGCCGTACAGGATTGTGTCGAATGCCGGCGGGGCGCCGGCCGCAGCCGGCGGTACAAGGAGGATCGCGAGGAGAAAACGGGCTCCCATGACATTAACCTGTTCCATCGAGTACGTTCATTTCACTCGAGGCCACGGCGAAAAAGATCGTGCTCTCGGCCTCATCGACAACAGCCACGGCGCACACCTCTCCGGCGATGGGCCGATCATACCACCGGGGCGGAGGCGGCCGTCAAAACACTGGATCGGGTGCGGGCTCACGGCGCGGACGGTGAAACGCGGGCTGGCGGCTCACCCCGAGGTTGCGCCGGTTGGCCGCTTCCCCCTACCATGAATTCCTACGGGAAGGGTAGCCTTCCGGCGTCCGGGAACAGCTCAGAGGGAGACGTTCATGGCGGCCGAAC
>CAYRPT010000349.1:0-5202 GCA_964425895.1 uncultured Solibacteraceae bacterium
GGTCACGGAGTTGCTGCCCGCGCGCGGCGTCTACGTGTCACAAGCCCACGACATCGACACGGGCGCCTCGTGGCCCTCCGTGACCAACGTCGGCTTCCGGCCGACGTTCAAAGGGGAGAACCTGACGGTGGAAACGCACCTGCTCGCGCCGCTCCAGGCGGGTCCGCCACGGCACCTCCGGATCGACTTTCTGAAGCGCCTTCGCGAGGAGAGGGCGTTCCCGGACACCGAGAGCCTGAAGGCGCAGATTCTCAGGGATGTGGACCGCGCGCAGTCCTACCATCGGCGCGCCGCCAGGTGGATCGGCAAGGGGGCCCACTCCAGGGAACATTGGTGAATGTTCCGTTTTTTCAATGACGCGCCGCCTCTGCGCCGGAGGCGCGCCGCCGCGCGGTTAGCGCCACTCCCGGGAACATTCATGAATGTTCCGTTCTTTCAATGACGCGCCGCCTCTGCGCCGGAGGCGCGTCGCCGCGCGGTTAGTGCCTCTGAGCGGGTCTGGAACCGGTGGGAGCGCCCATCACCCCCGCCGCTCCGACCTCTGGTTTCCGCAGGCCGGCGGCCATTACGCGGCGACGAGTTCGCCGCTCTGATACATCGCCGCCATCTTCCCCAGCGGCAACGGCTCATAGTCGCCCGCGTGCCCGGCCTGGCCGAACGCGATCATCCGGGCCTTCACTACTTCCTTCATCGCTTCGCGCGCCGGCTTAAGGTAGTCGCGGGGATCGAAGGCTTCGGGCTTTTCGGCAAAGACCTTGCGGATCGCGCCGGTCATCGCCAGCCGGTTGTCCGTGTCGACGTTGATCTTGCGGACGCCGTGCCGGATGCCAAGCTGAATCTCCTCCACCGGGACGCCCCACGTAGGCCGGATCTGGCCGCCGTACTGGTTGATGATGTCCTGAAGCTCCTTGGGCACGCTCGAGGAACCGTGCATCACGAGATGGCAGTTGGGCAGCCTCTCGTGGATCTCCATGATACGGTTCATCGCCAGGATCGCGCCATCGGGCTTGCGGGTGAACTTGTAGGCGCCGTGGCTGGTGCCGATGGCGACGGCAAGGGCGTCGATACCGGTCTGCTTCACGAAGTCGACCGCCTGATCCGGGTCGGTGAGGTGGGCCATGGGGTCCACATCGGCGCCGTGGCCGTCCTCGATCCCCCCCAGGCAGCCCAGCTCGCCCTCCACGGTGACGCCGCGGCTGTGGGCTATCTCGACGACTTCGCGGGTGACCCCGACATTGTATTCGTAACTGGCCGGAGTCTTGCCGTCCTCCATCAGAGAACCGTCCATCATGACGCTCGTGAAGCCCATCTCGATGGCCGACTTGCACGTCGCCGGGCTGTTGCCATGGTCCTGGTGCATGGCGACCGGAATCTCGGGGTAGAGCTCGGCGGCGGCCAGCATCAGGTGATAGAGGAAGCGGTCATTCGAGTACTTGCGAGCGCCGCGGCTGGCCTGGATGATCACCGGGCTCTTGGTCTCGCGAGCAGCCTCCATAATGGCCTGGATCTGCTCCATATTGTTGACGTTGAACGCGCCGACGCCGTAACCGCCCTTGGCCGCTTCGTCCAGAAGCTGGCGCATGGAGACGAGTGGCATGATGTATTGTTCTCCCTTCTGTACTTAAAGATAGAGAAGTACCAGATCCTTGATTGTACCGAATCGGCCGGGAGTACCGCCGCTTTCGTCGCCGGACAGGGGTCTTGGCGGCCTCGAATAGGTCGTGAGCGCCGGCGCGATCGCACGGGCATCCATCGGAATGAGACCCGATGCTACCCTGGAGATTGCCAGCATCAACCGACCTGATCCATACGGCGGATACGCCTCGCCTCCGCGTAGCGGCCGTCGGGTTTCTCAACACCTCGCCACTCGTGTGGGGTCTGCTCCACGGTCCGCGGAAAGGGGAGATGGACGTCGAATTCTGTACCCCCTCCGAGTGTGCGGACCGGCTGGAATCGGCGCGCGCCGACATCGGAATCGTGCCGGTGATTGAGCTGGCGCGTCTCGGTCTGGGAATCATCCCCGGATGCTGCATCGCCAGCCGGGGCCCGGTACGCAGTATTCTGCTGATCAGCAAGGTCGCGCCCCGCGGCATCCGCACTCTCGCCGCCGATACGAGTTCCCGCACCTCGGTGGCGCTGGCGCGGATCGTGCTGGCCGAACGTCACGGCGCGGAGCCTCAACTTCTACCGATGGCGCCCGATCTGCCGGCCATGCTGGAGGCCGCTGACTCGGCTCTCATTATCGGGGACCCGGCGTTGCGGCTCAACGTTGGATCCCTTCCTTACCAGGTGCTTGATCTGGGCGCGGAGTGGACCGCCTGGACCGGCAAGCCGATGGTTTTCGCCGTTTGGGCCGGACGTCCCGAGCTGCCCATGGACGAACTGGAGCGCACCTTCCGGGCATCGGCGGCCTTCGGGCGTGAGCGCATTGAGGAGATCGTGAGGATCGAAGGTCCGGCTCGCGGTATCCCCGACGCGCTGGCCCGCGAGTATCTGACACGCCGCATCGTCTTCGAGCTGGGAGAGAATGAATTGGAAGGGATGAGCCTGTTTCTCGATTACGCCGCCAGGGGGGTAGCGGCATGATCAGCCGCTGCGAAGCGCTGGACCGGTTCGCCAGCGACGATCTGATCGGGATCGGCATGGAGGCCGACGCGCTCCGCCGGAAACTGCATCCGGAAGGGGTAGTCACCTATATCGTCGACCGGAACATCAACTATACGAACTTCTGCACCGAGTACTGTTCGTTCTGCGCTTTCTACCGCCCGCTCGGACACCCGGAGGGCTATATCCTGCCTCGGGAAGTGATCTTCGAGAAGATCCAGGAGACGGTGGATCTCGGCGGCACCGGTATCCTGATGCAGGGGGGATTGCACCCGGAGCTGAAGATCCAATGGTACGAAGATCTGCTCCGGGCGAGTAAGCGGCGTTTCCCGGGCGTCTGGCTGCACTGCTTTTCCTCACCGGAGATCCAGAACATCGCCGCGGTGAGCGGTTTAACCCTGCGCGACACGATCGCGCGGCTGCGCGATGCCGGCCTCGATTCCATTCCCGGAGGGGGAGCGGAGATCCTCGACGACGAAGTGCGGCGCCGCATCGCGCGGCTCAAATGCACTACGCAAGAGTGGATCGACGTCCACCGCACGGCCCACCAACTTGGCATCAGGACGACGGCCACCATGATGTTCGGCTGCGGCGAGACGATCGAGCAGCGCATGAATCACCTGGACCGGATCCGGGAGATCCAGGAAGACACCGGCGGCTTCACCGCCTTCATCCCCTGGACCTTTCAGCCGGAGAACACGTCACTCGGACGCTTCGTCCGGGAGGAAGCCACCGCCGTCGAGTATCTGAAGACCCTCGCCATCAGCCGGTTGTACCTTTCGAACATCCTGAATATCCAGTCGTCGTGGGTCACGCAGGGTCTGAAGACCTGCCAGGTGGGGCTGCGCTTCGGCGGCAACGACGTTGGCAGCATCATGATCGAGGAGAACGTGGTGTCGGCCGCAGGCGCCCGCCACCACGCCTCCGAGGAGGAGCTGCGCCGGCTGATCCGCGACGCCGGTTTCATTCCCAGGCAGCGCGATACGCTGTACCGGACGTACTTCCTGCAATAGGGCCGCTGAAAGCGCAGCGGCCGGGTGATGCGTTCTCAGTGGACGTAGCTGACCTCGAGATAGCCGAAGTTGAGGTTCTTTCCGTCCGGGTAGATGCCTCGCATGACACTCTTCCCGTTGGCGTGGCCGAAGTAGCCGCTTAGGGTCACCCGAGCCGTCAGCTTCACATCAGCGCTCACATCGTAGAGGGTGGCCAAACCGCGGCCGCCACCGCCCGGCCGGCCGACGTAGCCGAAGACCCAGGGATTGAACGCGCCGCCGCCGAGATACCACAAGTCGCCGCCGTTATAGAGCCGCAGCCAGTGTACGTCGCTGCGTACGAGCAGCCGGGGGTGCGGCCGCAACACGAGCTCCGCGAAGCGGTCCTCGATGTTGGTGAGGTCGTAGAAAGGCGTCCGGGCATAGATACGCGGCGTTGGCAGCACGCCAAAAAAGGTCTCGTGACGATCGTCGTTGGGATCCGAATCGCCGCTCGAGCCGAACCAGCCGCCCCTCAGCCAGGGCTTGAGCGAAGGCAGAGCCTTCGGTTGCCATCCGCCCTCGAGCGCGGCCGCCCATCCGGAATGATCCTGGACGCCCCAGCGGCCGGTCTGGGCGACGCCCCAGAAGAGCGCATCGAACGCTCCGGCTTCGGTCTGGAAAGTATGAACGTAGTGTCCGCCGAAGGTGCCGATGCGGATGTTGGCCAAGTCAGCCGAACGAGCCGGGCCGGGGCGGTTGTCCGTCTTGACGATGGGACGCCAGTCCTGGTAGTAGATGCCGAAGAGGCGGAGATCCCCTTCGCTGGCTCCGCCGCCGACTCCCTTGCTGAAAGCCAGATAGCCGAGAGCGGTGTTGGTCCAGCCCCATCCGTCCACCTGAAAGACGCCGCGCGTGGGCAGGGCGCCCACGAAGGTGACGATGCCGGCCGGGGAATCCCACGTGTAGTGAAGTCCGTCGAACGCCCGGCCCACATGCGTGAATCCGAAGCCGCCGATCAGGCGCTGCTGGATTCGCGTGGCTTTCAGCGCGGTTATTGTTGCGTTGACGCTCTTGCGCTCCATCCCGTCGGCGAACTCAAACCGGCCGGCACGGACGCGGTGGCCCTCCGCGCCCTCCGGATGGAGCTCAACATACGCCTGCTTGGCGAAGACCATGCCCGTGTTGCGGTGGTTGTGGTTCGCGCCGAAGTAGGTGGCGCCGAGTCCCAGGTCGCCCTGCGGCGCTCGCGCCTTGGCGTCGTCCGGCAGCCCGAGCAGGAGCGGGGCCGCGAACTCCACCTTCCAGTCGAGACGGCCGGACTTCCGCGCCAAGCCGAATCGCAGAAGGCTCCCGGAGAAGGCGTAAGCGTTGTTGGCGTCGCCCTCAAACCAGTCCCACATCTCCACGCGGCTCCGCAGATCAGCGGTAAAAGCCGGGGGCGCGGACCTGACCACGCCAGGCAGAAAGATGAGAGAAACGAACAGGGCTGCCGCCGGTTGTCGCATAGTTCATCGCCCATTGTGACTCGCACTCGCGCCGCCGGCTGTGACCGGCGTCACCATACCGGCGTCGCGGGACGCCCCGAATTTCCGGCTGGGACACGGACGGTTCGGTAGGCGAAGTA
>CAYRPT010000350.1:0-5194 GCA_964425895.1 uncultured Solibacteraceae bacterium
AGTGGCAAACCGGGAGCACATTCCTGAGCCGAGGCGGGCCGGCTCGAGGCGAGGCTTCGGCGGGAAGTTGAGCGGACCACGGGTATGGCTCCCTGGCTATGCCGCGGGACGAGCCCGCCGGCCGTGGCGAGGCTCGGTTCCACACCTGCGCGAAAAGGAGGCCGCCGCTTCCAACATAATGTAGAGGAATATGCTCTCCCTCGCGCAAGGCAGAATTCCAGCTCCCCCGTCCCAGCCGTTGCCGCACAACCGAAGTCGCCAGGTGAAGCTTCGTGCCCTATCCAACCGGCTGAACGCTGAACGCCGGGCGTTCTCAGCGGACGCGGTGCACGGCGCAGCCTCGACGCGGCAAGGTTCGGCCGGTACCTTGACCGCCCGGCGCGGCGCCTTGAGCTGTGCGCCGTCCGCTTGGGCGAGAGCCGCGGCTGCCGGTGCGTTCGCCCTAGGCCTCCTCGCCTGCGGCCTCGGACCGTTCGCCTCCAGGGAGGATTACCTGGCGCGGGGTAACGAGTTCTTCGAGCAGGAGAAACTCGACGAGGCCGTCCTCCAGTACCGCAAAGCAATACAGAAGGATGCCAACTATGGGGAAGCCTGGCGCCGCCTCGGCCTGCTCGAGCGGAAGCGCAACCAGCCTCAGCCCGCTTACGCGGCGCTGAGCCGCGCTGTCGAGCTGCTGCCGGACAACGCCGAGGTGAGGGTAGAGCTGGCCGACCTGGCTCTCTCGGCATATCTGCCCGACCCGCGCCGCCCGGTGACGCTCTACGAGGTCCTGACGCGGATCGCCGACGAGCTTCTGGCGAAAGAACCCGCTTCGGCGGACGGAAACCGCTACAAAGGTTACCTGGCCATGACCGACGGCAACCCTCGAATGGCCGTCGAGTACTTCCGGAAGTCCCTCGCGGCCAGGCCTCATGATCCGGCCGTGACGACGGCTCTTTTTCAGAACCTGCTGCTCGCCGGGCAGACGGCCGAGGCGGAAGCCGCCGCCCGCGACCTGATCGCCTCCCGTTCCGATTACGGCCCCATCTATGACTTGCTCTACGCGCATTACCGGGACAGCGGCCGTCTGGCGGAAGCCGAGAAGCTGCTCGCCGCCAAGATCGACAACAACCCGAAGGAGAGCTTTTTCGTGATTCAGCTCGCCGAGCACTGTTGGCGTTATGGCCGCCAGGCCGAAGCCGAGGCACTCGTCAGCGACATGGTGGCCAAAACCCCGGCAATGGCCGGAGCGTACCTGGAAGCGGGAGATTTTTATCGCCGGCTGGGCCGCCGCGATCAAGCCCTGGAGCTCTATCGAAGGGGCGCCGCCGCGGAAGCGGACCGGAAGCGCGAGTACCAGAACCGGATGGTTGAGGCTTTTCTTGAGGGCGGGCAGAGGGCCGAAGCCTCTTCGCTGCTCGACGACATGCTGCGGGACGATCCAAAGGATAGCCTCGCCCGGTCGGCTCGCGCTTCCCTGCGCATGGCTACCGGCAAGCCCGATGAAATGCGGAAGGCGGTGGCCGAATTTCGCGCGCTGGTCGACGAGGACTCGGGTAATGCCGGTCTTCGCTTCCGCCTGGCGCAGGCGCTTCGCCAGATGGGGCAAGCCGAAGCCGCCCGCAAGGAGTACCAGGAAGTCCTCCGCCGCGAGGCGAACCACCTGGGCGCGCTCCGCGAGCTGGCGGGCATGGCGATTGCCGCCCGCGACGCGGCGCTGGCGCTTCAATACGCGGATCAGGTGCTGGCGCAGACGCCGGCCGACCCGAGCGTACGGCTCGTACGCACCGCCGCCTGGGCTGTTCAAGGGCAGTACAACCTCATTCGGCCCGAGTTGACCAAGCTCGCCGCCGAGTATCCCGGCCTGATCGAAGCCCGTTTCCAGATGGGGTTACTCGATCTGGCCGAGAAGAAGTACGCCGCCGCCGAGCGGACGTTTCGCGAAGTCTACCGGCCCCAGGCGGGGGACTTCCGCGGCCTGAAGGGCTTGATCGAGCTGGAGTTCGCCCAGGGCCGGATGGATGGTGCCCTCGCTCTCGCCCGCGCGGAGCAGGCGCGATACCCCGATTCGCCGGCCGCGCTCGAAGTGCTCGCGGCTACGGCGGCCCGCGCCGGCGAGTCCGGCCTCGCCATAGAGACAGTCAAGAAACAGGCGGCCTTGGCGCCCGAAGATCCCCGGCCCGCAGTCGACTTGGGCCGGCTCTATCAGACCGCCGGCGACTTTGACCGGGCCATTGAGGAGCTTCAGCGGGCCAGGCGCCTGGCGCCAGAGGATGCCGCGGCGGCGGCCCTGCTTGCGGCCGCTTACTCCGGCAAGGGTCAAACGGACGAGGCAATAGCCGAATACCGGCGAAGCCTGGCGCTCGATCCGGACAACCCGTCAGTTCTCAACAACCTCGCGTATGCTCTCGCGGACGCCGGCCGGAATCTCGAGGAGGCCCAGCAACTCGCGCAGCGGGTGGTGCAGCGCTTCCCGTACAATCCAGAGTTTGCGGACACCTTTGGCTGGGTCTATTTGAAACGCGGCCAGATCGACGCAGCCCTTCAGAGCTTCCAGAGCGCCGTCACCCGGGCGCCCGACCGGGCCTCCTTCCGCTATCACCTGGCCCTCGCGCTGGTGCAGAAGGGCGATAAGTTGCGAGCGAGGAGTGAGTTGGAGCAGGCTATGCAGAGCCGCGCCACGCCGGACGAGGCCGAAGCGATGAAGCGAGCGTTCCGGGAACTCGGTGAGTGATTACGAGAAATAGCAGTACCGGATTCACAATCCACCCGAGTAGTACTTTTCTGCTTCGCCTGGGATTTACGCGAACGCCTCACTAAGGCAAAATATTGAGTGTCGAGAGCACGGAGGAGATACTTACCGTTATGAAATTAGTTCGTTTCGTCGCAGCCTTTGTTTTAGTGTTCGGCGCGGCCCAGGCCGGCATGGTGAACATCGACTGGACCGGTGCGCGGTGGCAGCAGAACCTGACGCAGGGTGGCGGAGGCGCCTTCACCTACAACATCGACCGCGACATGAACGGGGCCTACGAAGAGCAGTTGACGCTTTTCTGCGTGGACAGCCAGCTTTTTGCGACCGCTAATCCCTATAAAGCCTTCGAAGAGTATGAAACGGCGATTGGGGATGCCGTCTATAACGTCCGCTACGAGAACCACACCACCGTCAGTGCCGCGAACCGGTATTTCCGGATGTCTTTCAACGGGTCCCAGGTGAATCCGCTGGACCGCTACCGGGCGGTCGCCTGGCTGGCCGCCTACGGCTACGAGGGCGTAGGACTTGCGGCGTTCCAGAACACGGCCAGGAATAAGGCCGTCCAGGAAGCAATCTGGCGGATTATGGACACAGCGGATAAAACTCCGCAGTTTGACCTCCTGAGCGTCCCGTCTGCCGTCCAGGACTGGATTGACGACGCGCTGGCTGCCGTGCAAACCAACACCGATTGGGGCTGGTTCCGGATTTACAGCGGGACTGCCTATGACACGGGCCTGAACGACTATGCGGGTGCTTACCAAACCTACGTTCAGATTGTCCCCGAGCCCGGCTTCTACGGATTGCTCGGCCTCGGATTGAGTGGCCTATACCTCATCCGGCGGCGCAAGATCAAGACAACCTAGGGTTCATTGACCCCAACAGGGCCCGGAGGGCGCGACGCGGGGCGCAAGCGGCCCTCCGTCGCGCTGGCTCGTTTCCAAACGATAGCGTTTCTGTGCTCGCGTACCGGTACCCCTACTGGATCGGGTTACAGTACCGACCTGAGCTCCAAATAGTTGATTTTCGGTGGGGCTCCACGCATCCTGGGAAGGAGTGGTGTACCGGGTCGGAGGCGTCCCGACCGAGCCACGAGAATCGCCTCTAGAAGAACACGTAATGCTAAGGGTTTCATCTTTTTTCACCACCTTCGGATGCTGGCTTGTGTTTGCCGCGGGGTCCGCCGTCGCCGGCCCGTCGCCGATTTCCGAATCGGCAACGGGGCTTTATAGAACGGTCGATGTCGTCGCCACAACCTCCAGCCCCTATTACCTGGACAAACCGGCCGGCATCTACGGCTACAATTACGGAGCCGGCGGCTTCACTGCCACTATAGAAGGCCAGGAAACCGTGCTGTGGTGTGTCGACTCCCAGCTTTGGGTGGCGACTTCGCCCTTGCGCGCGAATGTCGTTCTGATCGAGGACATCCCCGCGGCGGACGCGAACCCGTCCACCGTGCAGCCCGTGCGCTACGGCGATGTGGGCGTGGTCGGTTCCTGGACGAACGACCTGGGCGCCATTCTCGGTGTGGCCGATCCGAATCTCAATACGGCCAAGACGCGCTTCTCGCTCGCGGCCCACCTGATTTCGCAGTATTCCGACACCGACGGCGACGGCTTCGGACCGGACGCCAAGAGCGCTACGGACAAGGCCATCCAGCGCGCCATCTGGACGATCACGCACAACAACTCCTTGGGTAGCGTGGCCGACACCGCCGGCTACAGCTTGATCCACGGCGCGGCGGGGACCACCGATCCAACGACAGAACGGTATTGGATCGAGCAGGCGTACGCCAATCTGTCCTCAGTCCAACTGGACCGCTGGGCCGTCGTGAGCTGGGTCGCGCTGGACGCCTCCGGCGCCCTCTCGACCCGTGACGATATTCAGACGATGCTCGTCCAGGTCGTCCCCGAGCCCGGCTTTTACGGTCTGCTGGCCCTGGGACTGGCGGGAATCGTTCTGCGCCGGTATCGCCGGACGTAGCCTCTAGTCCCCGCCCGGACCTCTGGCGGCGGCGCGAATGCCGGCGCCGGTTTCCAATCCCATCCAGCGACCGTTCCAAGGCCGTCGCCAGCCTGCGACCCTGGCGGCGCCGCATTGTGCGGCATAATTTGGAGGAAAGGATGGACGTCAGATGACACGGATCGCGCCATCTCTCATTCTTGTGCTGGTGGCCGCCGCGCTGTGCGGATGCCGCCAAAGCCCGCCGGACCTCGTTCGCGCGGGCGACGGCTTTCTGAAAGAGGGCAACTATGCCGAGGCGGCTCTCAACTATCGCAAGGCCTTCCAGCAGGATCCCGCGCTCGGACCGGCTTACCTTGGGGCTGGCCGGGCCGAACAGGCCCGGGAGCGCTTTCGCGAAGCGTACGGCTTTTTCTCGCGCGCCGTCGAGCTGATGCCCCAGAGCGTCGAGGCGAAAGCCGCGCTGGCGGATCTCTGCTTGTTCGTGTTCGTGCGCGAGAATCA
>CAYRPT010000351.1:0-5165 GCA_964425895.1 uncultured Solibacteraceae bacterium
CCCTGGGTCCCATCTGCTCCTTGTTGCTCATCACGGGAGCGGGTGGTTCCTTCAAGCAGGTCATCACCGATAGCGGCGTCGGGCTCTACGCCGGGAACCTGATGGCTGGCGCCGGCATATCGCCGCTGGTGGTCGCCTATCTTATCGCCGGCCTCCTGCGCATCGCCCAGGGTTCGGCTACGGTGGCGATCATCACTGCCGCCGGAATCGTCGCGCCGATCGTCCAGAACATGTCCGGCTACTCGCCGGAGATTCTCGTGCTGGCCATCGCCTGCGGCGGCACGATGCTTTCGCACGTGAACGACTCGGGCTTCTGGATCGTGAATCAGTACCTCGGCCTTACCGTGCCGCAGACGCTGCGCACGTGGACCGTGATGAAGGTCATCGTCTCGGTGGTGGGCTTCGCGCTGGTCCTGGCCGCCCAGGCGCTGCTCGGCTGAAATTACGTTGAGAGCGAACCCGTCCGGCCGAACCAGATATTACAATTCGCTTATCAATGTCGGACGGTCACATTCTCAATGGATTCCGGCGGATTGAGGCAGCCGTGGCGGGCGAATGGCCGGACCGCCGCCCCGTCATGCTGCATAACTCCATGCACGCGACCAGGGAAGCAGGTCTGCGGATGCAGGATTACTACTCGTCGGGCGCCAACGCGGCGCGCGTCCACCGTGAGGCCGTCGAACGGTACGGACTGGATGGCATCATGCTCGATATCGACGCCGCCGTTCTGGCCGAGGCGGTCGGCGTGCCGGTCGACCATCCCCAGGATCTCCCGCCGCGCGTCCTGCGGCCGATGGAGGGTACGCTCGCCGAAGTGGCGGACCGGCCGCAACCCGATCTGGCAGCGTCCCCGCGGGTGCAGGTGTGGCTCGAGGCGGCATCCCGCCTCAGAGAGTATTTCGGCGATGAGGTCTACCTGCGGGGAAACTGCGGCCAGGCGCCATTTTCCCTGGCCAGCATGATCCGCGGGCCGGAGCAGTGGATGCTGGATTTGGTGGTCAGTGAGGCGGCCGCGTTTCGCCTGCTCGATTACTGCCTCGAAGTCAGCCTCCAATTTGTCCGGCTGATGATCGGCCAGGGCGTTCACATGATTTCCAACGGCGACCGCCCGGCGGGGCCGGACGTCATGATTTCGCCCCTGATGTTCCGCCGCTTCGCGCGGCCCTACCAGGAGCGGCTTTGCGCGTTCGCTCATGAGAACGGCTTGCCTTACCTCATGCACATTTGCGGCAAGACCGACGGGATCCTGCGTGATTTTTCTGAGATGGGCTTGGACGCCGTCGAGCTGGACTACAAAACCGATGAGCATGCTGTTCACGACGCGCTCGCCGGGGACGTGACGCTGTTCGGCAACCTCGACCCCACGGGTGTCCTGACTCACGGCACGCCACAGTATGTTGAGGACGTTGTCCTGGATCTGTTGCAGTTATATGCCGACAGCCCGCGGCTGGTGCTCAACGCCGGGTGTGCGATCCCACCGGTCGCGCCGCCCGAGAACATCCGGCGGATGGTTTACGTGGCCCACAACTTCCCCGTCGGTGAATGAGCCGGTGGGTGAACAGCGCAGCGCAGCGGCGGCCCCGCGTCCGCAGCGTGATATACTTCGCCGCGAGTAGCTCATGCGGAACATTCATCTCGTTTCCTTCGCCGGAGTTCTCTTGCTTGCGGGTGTCGCGGCGGCGGCCGAGCCGGACTACACGGTCTACCTGATCCCTAACACGCACGGGACCATTGCGGGGTGGCTCGTCAACTTCGACACGGAACGGAGCTATGTCCTCAACAACCACCTCGATCACCTTGACCGGATCTCGGCGGATCCCGGTTACAAGCTCGCCATTTCCGAGGTGCCGAACGTCATGGCGCTATGGAAGTTCGCGCCGGAGCGTGTCCCGGCGATTCGCCGTCTGAGCCGCGAGGGCCGCATCGAGTTCGTCAACGGCTTTTTTCTGGAGCCGACCGTGAACCTCTCCGGCGGAGAGGCGCTGGCGCAGATGGCGACGCTCGGGCTTCGTTGGTACGAGGATGTGCTCGGATTGCGGCCCCGCTACGCCTGGATGATCGACGTCTGCGGGCTGCATGGACAGATGCCGCAGATCGTGGCGGAGAGCGGGCTGGAAGCGCTGTTCTTCTCGCGGAATAACCCGATGCCGAAGGATGCGTTCTGGTGGGTGGCGCCGGATGGAACAAAGACCCTCACCGTCGCTCTCGGGCCGGGCTATGCCGCCGCTCGTAGCCTCTTTCACACTACGGAGCCGCTATCGCCGGCCCAGATGGAAGAACTGGCTGCTGTGTTTGCGAAGGGCCGCGAGTACTCCGTCAGTCCGCGGCACTTGCTGATGGCCGCCGGCGGGGGAGACTATAGCGTCGCCCCGAAGCGGGCCACCTATCCGGCCGATTTTCTGGCGGAGTGGCGGCGGCGCTTTCCCCAGGTAGCCGCGCGCATGGCCACTCCCAGCGAGTACTTGGACGCCGTCCGGCGTGAGATCCGCGACGGCCGCATTCAGCCCGAGGAGTATCGCGGCGATGCCGCCTACAGCTACAACGCCTTCTGGATGAACATGCCGGAGGTGAAGCGCGGTTACCGGCGCGCCGAGCACCTTCTGCAAGCGGCGGAGATGATCAGCTCGGCGGCGAGCATTTTGAAAGGCGCGGAATACCCCGCTCAGGGGTTTTACAACTCCTGGATTCAGATGCTGATCAACATGGATCGGAACGTGCTGTGGGGCGCGGGCAGCGGCTCTCCGTTCTACGATTCGCATCACTGGAACACCTGGGATCGGTTCGACTCAGTCCAACGGCAAGCCGGCGCGGCCTTGCGGGAAGGGCTGGCGGCGCTGACGTCGGAAGGGCGCGCGCTCACCTTGGTGAACCCGCTGAACTGGAAGCGCTCTGACCCGGTGATGGTGTCGCTGTCCCCCGGCACACACCTGGCGGATGTGAGCTGCGAGGCGCGGCCGGGAACCGATGAGGCCGTGTGCTTCCTGGATCAACCGCCGGCGGGATTCGTATCGCTGGCCGCCGGGGAGGGCGCCAGTCCCGCGCAGTCGGAACAGCCGTTTTCGGCCGAGATTCAGACCTGCTTCTACACGGCGCGCTTCGATCCCGCGAACGGTGCGCTGGTTTCGCTCCGCGACCGGAAGACCGGCCGGGAGTACCTCGGCGGGCCGGCCAATGTCGTCCAGGCCGAGAGTGTGGAAGGCGTGGTGAAGGATCCGACGAACTGGATGGCTCCCCGGCCGATGCGGAAGCTGGTGGATTCGACTTCCCGGCGCCCCGCGGCCTGGCAGGTATTCCGTGGACCGCTCTCGGTGACCGTTGTGGCGCGAACCGGCTTCGCCTCCGGATCGACGGTGGAACGGCGGACCACTTTCTATCACCGCTATCCGCGCATCGATTTCCAAACGACCGTGGACATGCGGGCGCGCCGCCTGGTGGTGACCGCGGATTTCCCGCTGGCTGGCACGGTGACGAACCGCACCCGCGGCATCCCGTTTGGGTACTCGTCGTCCGATCCCCGAAGCCCGTCGAGACCGAACGAGTACTTCCTCATGGCCGATCACCGGACTTACGGCTTCTCCGCGGCCATTCAACCGGCCGTCCGGTGGTCCGATTATTCCTCCGATGCCGGCGGCGTCGCACTGTTCGATCGCGGCTTGACCTGTCACGAACTGAACGGCAGCACGGTGACGCTGGCGCTCGTCAATGCCCAGGACGATTATCGCGGCTTGGACAACCTGTTTCTCACCGGACAGGGTGTCCGGACCTTCGAATACGCCCTGTGGCCCCACGCCGGCGACTGGCGCGATGCGGCGATCCCCAGGCGGGCGTGGGAGTTCAACACTCCTGTTGTCCATGCGGAAGGCCGCCGCTCGCCGGAGGAGCGCTCTCTTCTGGCGACGTCGGACAACGTGATCGTCGAGGCCGTGAGACGAAGCGGCGCGGATCTGGAAGTCCGGCTGGCGGAGTGGGCAGGGCGCCCCGGCGAGGCGGAGGTCACGCTGCGGCTCCCTCACCGGGACGCGCGGCAAACCAACTTCCTGGGAGAACAGCCGCGTTCGCTCACCGGGCGGGACGGGACCTATCGCTTCCCGGTGCGGCCACAGCAAATTGTCACCCTTCGATTCCGGCTTGATTCGGAAATCCCCCGGCCTGCTGCGATACGCGACTGGGCGGCGCTCGTGCCGCGCTTCAAGCGGGGACCGCTTGAGGTCAACGAGCCGGTGAAGGGCTATCCGGCGATTACCCGGCAGCCGACCGCGGAGGACTTCGGTTCGACGGAGGCGCGGCGGGGACAGTGAGCCCGCCGGTTGGCGGCCGTCAACCCTGGGCGACTACCTCGTCCCAGGTCGTTTCCCGGCGGGTGTAGATCGCCATCCGGCCCATGATGGCGGTGTACATGGCTTCCGCGGCGCTGAAGGCCGCGTTCTCCAGGTTGCCGGTGCGAGCGCCTTGGACAAACTCGTTTACCGCATCCTCGGTGATGTCGTACTTGGTCACGACTTCGGTAGGTGCTTCGGCGGAGTCCGGGTCCTTGTATCCCTTGGCCGGGAGCCGTTCGTCCACCACCTTGTCGTACCATCGATAGCCCTGACGGGACGTACTGATGGCGCCCTTCTCTCCGATGAACGTTTCGCCGATGTCCCGGTAGCCCTGGGTGGAGAATTGGTTAGCGCAGTAGCTGAAAACCACGCCGTTCGGGTACTCGAAGGTCAGGGAGAGGCTGTCGAGGATGTCGCCGTAGGTGCGCAGCCTTCGCCCCCCGTAGCCGGAGGCTCTCACCGGATGCGCGCCCATGAACCAGTTCGCGACGTCGATGTTGTGGCAATCCTGCTCGACCACAATGTCGCCGGAATACTCGCGATAGAAAAGCCAGTTGCGCATTCTCTCTTCGCTGGCGGCGTGCCCGGTGCGGAGAGGCAGGTCGCCCGCCATCCAGGCGCCGCGAATCATCTGGATCTCACCGAGCCCGCCGGACTGGACGATGTTGTAGGCGGCGCGGTAGTCCTTGCCATAGCGTTGCTGGAAACCGACCGAGATGCGCTTCGCCGGGTCGGCGCGGCGCGCGGCTCCGAGCAGGCGGCGGCACCCGGCCGGGTCCACCGCCACCGGCTTCTCCATGAATACGTGTTTGCGCGCCTGGACCGCGGCCTCGAACTGCTCGGGGC
>CAYRPT010000352.1:0-5153 GCA_964425895.1 uncultured Solibacteraceae bacterium
CGCCGCCGGGCAGCAGGTCGGGGATGAGCACGGTTTCCACCTGCCGCTCGGAGGAGATGCCCTGGCTCATGAAGGCGAAGTGGAGCCGGTCGCGCTCCTTGGACTCGGGGACGACGCGGATCCCGCGCATCCCGACGACGACGTGATCGCCGGCCCGGAGATCGCGTAGACGCACGCAGTCAGCCGCCCCATCGCGCAGCACCACGAGCGCATCCATGCGCTGGTTGCGTACCTCGATCCACGCGCCTTGGCGCCGCACGAAGGTGCGGTGGTTGGTGGTCGAGTAGAACTCCCGGGGGGCGCACCGGTCGCGCTCGGCGGTCGCGGTCTGCGCGTCACCGGCCTCGACTGGCGCGCACCCGAGGCCGAGCAACTGGGCCAGCAGGCGATCCATCCCGGGCCGGTCCGCCGTCTCCACGCGAAGCCGCAAGCGGGAGGGCTCGCCGTTGGTCCGGCCGATATGGAAGGCTTCTACCTCAAAGCGGCCGGCGCAGGCGATCACCGTGTCGAAGATTTGCTCCATGATGTGGGAATCGACCAGGTGTCCCTCGGCTTCGACAACTTCCTCGCAACCGGCCGAAACGAACTGCGACATGATTTCTACTTAGTGTAGCGGAGGAACCGGGGCGGGCTCGACGCCTGGACCGTCCGCGGATACAGGGTAAGCCGTGGTGGTTGGGTTTGGCGCATAGGGTGCCTCGCTGTTCGGAATCCGCCCCTCGCCTCGGGGTAAGGTAAAGGGCATGACCACCGTCGTCCTCGTCACGGCCAATGGTATGGGGCGTGGCGATCCTGCCCTTCAGCAGACCCTGCTGGTCAAGTATCTGTCGCTGCTGGAAGATCAGACGCCCCCGCCGGACGCTGTCTGCTTCTACACCGAGGGTGTCCGCCTCGTCACCGCCGGATCGCCGGTGCTCGCCAGTCTGAAGCGTCTGGAAGCTCGCGGCACACGTTTGCTGGTCTGCAAGACCTGCCTCGACTTTCTGGGGTTGACCGGTGAGTGCGTTGTCGGCCGCATCGCGGGAATGCCGGACATCTTCGACGCCCAGATGCAGGCCGGCCGCGTGATCACGCTGTAGGTGTGAGTGGGACGCCGGCTATTGGGGCGTCGTGCGGGGTGTGCAATACAGGGCGTGCAATCGCTGGCTCTCCCTGCGGGCTATCATTTGGTGCGGAGGTTATTCCATGAAGGGAGCTCGCGCGTGGGCGCTCTCTGGCGTGCTGATCCTGCTGTGTTGTGCCGCTCGTTTGGGCGCCGAACTGCCGGATGACGTTCGCGTGGTTTACGGGCCGGTCAACAGCGCCGCGGTCGGAGGAGATATTGCGGTTTACGGCGGCGGGGCGCTTGAAGCGGGCGAGGCGCGGTGGGTGCTTTTTACGCATGCCCGGCGGGACATGGTGCGCGCCAGCGCAGATGCGCTGGCCGGGGGCGCAACGGCCGTGACCCCGCAGGGCGAGGACGAGCGCTTCGCGGCGCCGGAGAAGTTCTGGACGTGGTGGGAGGCGGCGCGATTCCATGACTACAGCCAGGTGATGACGCAGGCTCCCCGCCAGGCTGTGGCGCGGCGGCGCAGCGTGCGCGGCGGCGATGTGCTCGAACTGGACGGCGTCCGGGTGGAGGTGCTCGATACGCCGGGCTACTCGCCGGGCAGCGTCTCCTATCTGGTGGAGACCGGCGGCCGGCGAGTGGCCTTCTCAGGCGACCTGATTTACGGGCCCGGTCAGATTCTGGATCTCTACAGCCTCCAGGACGCCATCCCGGAGGCCAAGGTTCGCGGCTACCACGGTTACGCGGCGCGGGCGGCGGATCTGATCGCGAGCCTGGAGAAGATCGCCGGACGAAGGCCGGATGTGCTCGTGCCGGCGCACGGCGACGTGATCGACAGGCCTCAAGAGGCGGTCGCGCGACTGATCGGCGGCTTGCGGGAGCTCCTGCACAGCCACTTTCGGACCGACGCCCTGCGCTGGTATTGGGGCGAGGAGAACTTCCGGCTGAGGGCTGGGCGCGTCCTGGGCGGCGAGCTCCCCGAGCCGATGCCAGGGGCCGAGGAGGCGCAACTCCCCGGCTGGGCGGTGGCCGTGGGCAACTCGCGGCTCCTCGTGTCGCGCGGCGGAGCCGGCTTCCTGGTGGACGCCGGCAACGATCGCGTCGGGCCGGTAATCGAAGAGATGCTCCGAGGCGGCCGCCTGAAGGCTTTGGAAGGGATCTGGGTCACCCACTACCACGACGACCACACCGAACACGTCGCCGAATTGGCCGGGAAGTATCGCTGTCCGGTCTACTTCATCGAGCAGATGCGGGACGTCCTCGAACGGCCTTCTTATTACCACCTGCCCTGCCTGACGAAAAAGCCCATTCGGGGCCGGGCGCTGCGGAATGGAACGCAATGGAAGTGGCGCGAATTCGAGCTGACGGCCCACTACTTTCCCGGTCAGACCCTGTATCACGGCGCGCTGTTGGCCCGGCGGGATGACGGACAGGCGCTCTACTTCGTCGGCGATTCGTTCACACCGTCGGGCATGGATGATTACTGCATGCACAACCGGAACCTGCTGCACGAAGAGCTGGGCTATGGGCGCTGCCTGCGGCTGCTCGGCAGCCTGCCCCCGGGTGTCGGGCTGGTAAACCAACACGTCGAACCCGTCTTCCGGTTCACCCCGGAGCAGTTGCTCATCATGCGCGCCGAGCTGGAGGGCCGCCGCGCCGTGACGGCGCGGTTGGTCCCATGGCCCGACCCAAACTATGGGGTGGATGCCTCCTGGGCCGGCGTTTACCCCTACGGAAGCGAGGTCAAGCCGGACCAGGTATTCACGCTTGAGGCGCGGATCTTCAACCACTCTCCGATTGAAGAGACATTCCACCTGGGGTGGAACCTGCCCCCAGGATGGCGACTCCTGGAAGCGGACCGCCGCGTGATCGCGAAGCCTCGTACCGAGACGGCCGGCCGGGCGCGCATTCAGGCCGGCAGCGCCGGACTGCACGTGGTGACCGTCGACATCGCCTTCCGGGATCGAGAGCTTCTGGAGTGGACAGAAGGGCTCGTGCGCGTGACCGGTCCGGACGGCGTGAGACCTGCGCGCTGAGCCCGAGCCGCCCGGGCTTGGGCCCAGGCCAGACGGGCCCGCTTCGGTGCGGTGGGGGTGGATGTCGTGATCGAAGATCAAGCGATCAAGCGACGCCCCACGGAGAGCGCATCGGCTTCCGCATCATCATGCGCGCCATCTCGTTCCCCGTGATGGTTGCCCTCTCCGGATCCCAGCGAACCGGCTCTCCGGTCCGGATGCACAGGTCGGCGAGTTGGCTGATCATGTCCGAACAGAACGCACTCTCGATGCCGTCCACCGCCGGGCTTCCGCTGCGAATGGCGTGAATCCAGTTCTGATGATGGCCAGCGGTGAGAGTCTGTTGGAAACCCTTGGGCAAGCCTTCGGGAATCTCGTCGAGAGCGCTATGTCCCACATGCACCTCGTTCGTTCCGATTGTGGAATCCATGAGGCTTTCAGGGTTCGCGATCACTCGACCGTAGTTCACAATCACCCAGCCTTCGGTTCCCACGAAAACCGCACCGTTGTGCATGCGCTTCTGCTCCGCACCTCCCGCCGACCGGCCCCACACGACCGGGGGATGGGGCGCGCCGGGTAGATCGTGGTACGTCGCGCTGTCCATGAAGTGCATCTCGAGGCCGTCAGACCATGAGCACCGCACGTTCCACTCGTATGCGCAATCGAAGAGCCCGCCGGTGGGGAACTTCCCGGAACCCTCGTAGAGCACCGGCGGATCCTTGCGACCGACGGCGTCCGCCCACCGCTGGATCTGGTCGAGCGGGTGTGCCGCCCAGTTGGCGATGTTCCCCAGCGAGTAGTCCGAGATGTGGAAGATGCCTCGGGGAGTCTCGGTGAGGCAGCGGCCGGCGCAGAATGGCCTGACGGGCGCCGGACCCAGCCAGGCGTCGTAATCGAACCCCGGCGGTATCGGAAGAACCGGCGCCGCCGAACCGCCCACGTCCGAGCCCGGGCTGACACAGTAGATCCGTCGAACTGGGCCGATACGGCCGTTGAGAACCAGTTCCAGTCCCTTCTTGGCCTCGCGGAAAGCGCGAAGCTCGGCGCCGTACTGAAATACCAGCCGGTGGTGCCGGCGGGCGGCCTTCAAGGCGGCGAGATCTTGTTCCACGCTGACGCCGAGCGGCTTCTCGCAATGTACGTGCTTGCCGGCTTCGAGCGCCGGGAGCAGCATCGAAACGTGCCAGTGGTCGGGCGAGGCGATGTAAACGGCGTCGATGTCCTTCCGCACGAGCAGCTCCTTGAACTCGCGATACATGCGAATTCCGCGATTCGGCCGGCCGGGACGCTGCCGGGCGTACTCCTGCTCGAGCTCCTCCTTGGCGGTCTCCATCCGGCTTTGTTGCGCATCGCTTACCGCGACGATCACGGCGCTGTCGAACGATGGGTATTGCCTCGCTTCGAAAACCGCCCGGAGGCCGCTCCCTACGATTCCGACGGTGACACGATCACTCGGCGGGGTCGCGCCCCGGCCCAGCGCGCTGGCGGGAATGAGTGCCGCTGAGCGCACAACAGAACGACGAGTCCAACCACCCTGGGTCATGGTCTTCTCCTCAACCCGATGTTGCGGAAGTCCGGTGTCGACACGCTGATACTAACGCATCTCGGGCCGCCCCCACACGCGCGGTTCATTCCTCGGGTTCGCGCCGGCCGGCAGTGCGCGGCTGGAGCGGCCCGCATGATAGAATCCGGAACCGTGAGAACCGGACAGATTGCTCTGCTCATGCTCGCAGTCAGCGCCGGCGCAGCCGAGGTGTGGCCGATCCTGACTCCGAAGCCCGGACCCGAACCGCGCATTAACGGGCCCACGCTCTATGGCGCGCGGCCCGAGCGGCCGTTTCTGTACCGGGTTCCTTGCACCGGGGAGAGGCCCATCCGTTTCGCGGCACGCAGCCTGCCCGCCGGTCTCGAACTCGACACCCAAGCCGGCATCCTGCGCGGAACGTCGCCGGCGAAGCCGGGCGAGTATCGCATCACGCTGGAGGCGGAAAATCGTTACGGGCGAGCGAAGCGGGAGCTCCGGCTCGTCGTCGGCGACACCCTCTCGCTGGCGCCCCAGATGGGCTGGAATAGCTGGTACACCCACTACT
>CAYRPT010000353.1:0-5150 GCA_964425895.1 uncultured Solibacteraceae bacterium
AGATTCGGCCTGGGTGTGTACGGATTTCACTCCCTGAATGCCGTCCCACCGGTATTCCGCGCCCGAGGGATGAACGGATGGCGCCACGACGATGTAACCGCCGTCGGTTTTGAGGTCGATTCCGGCGCCAATCGGCCCGCAGCGTAAGCCGTCCGTATGGCGGAATACGACGTGCCGGCCGCCGCCTCCGGTGATCGCTTCCGCGGTTTCGGGGTAGCGCCCATAGGTCCGGATCCAGCCATCGAAAGTATCGTTGCCGCCGTGGCGCGGGTCTATGTCGACTACCAGCCATCCGGACCGCGAGCCGGTCGGAACGCCGATGTTGGCTCGCGGTTCTCGCGTCCACTGCTCGCGGATCGCCGCCAGGTCCGCGGTCGCATCGTGGAAGCCGTGTTCCGTGATCGGCTGCTTACCGCGCGGTGCGCAAGGGAAAACAGGGATGCCATGCTGCGCGTACCAGAAGGCGGCAGCGAGAGGAGAAATCTCACTCATGGTCAAGCCTCAGGCTGCACGGTCTGCCGCTCTATCCACGCCAGTAGCGCTGATCGGGGGACGCGGACGGTGCGACCGCCAGGAACTCGGATAACAGGCAGGACGCCACTCTGCATCCAGCGGTACGCGAGCGCCCGAGAGACGTTGAGCACTTCGGCTACTTCGCGTCCACGGAGTAGTTTTTCTGCTTGGTGTTCCATACGATCTCGTGATAGAGTTTGTGTATACGTAGATGGAATCAGAATCGCGTATACAAAAGCGTATACAGTCCGACCGCGCGCTACACTACACGCGGTTCAAATGGTTGCGATGGCCAGCCGGAGTCCGGCTCGTCACAGTACGTGACCACATGCTGAATTGCGATCTTCCCGCCCTGACTCGCACGTGCTCGACGTGGTGAAGGACGAAGCCGCCGATCAGATGGACGCGCTTTTCCTGCCTCCAAACAAGCCTAATGTGGCTCAGTTAGTGACTCAGGTTTCATCTGCGGAGGTCGTTCACTAAGCTGTAAGTTATTGATTTAAATGGTGCGCCCGGCGCGATTCGAACACGCGACCTTCTGGTTCGTAGCCAGACGCTCTATCCAACTGAGCTACGGGCGCTAATGGCTCTCAGACCTTTTCATCTTAGCATCGGGGGCCGCCGGTGCGCACGAGGCCGGCCCGGGACTCCGCCTCAAGTCCCGGCTCTCCTACCGGTTCACGATGTCCACGCGGAAATAGGGCTTCTTCTGTTCGTCGGGGTCGATGGCGAACACCTCCGAGGTTTTGGCGGGATCGTAGCCGCGCCACAGCCATTCGAGCGACCGGGGAAGCTCGGCCCACCCGTGCAGCGAGCTGTGCGTGCAGTTGCCCCAACTGAAATAGAAATCGTAGCCCTTGTGCTTCAGTGAGTTCGCCATCTCGATGTTCTGAAGCGGCCAGGAGCCATGGTCGTTCTCAAGATCGCCCGAGCCGTCCTGGAGCCAGACGCGGATGTTCCGCACGTTCTCCTTGCGGACCTTGAACGGGTACAAATGTCCGCCGCTGGGGATGCCCGCGATCGAGGTGTAGCTGCCGATGAGCGAGAGGACCCGCGAGAACTGGTCCGGCTGATGCCAGGCCACGTTGAAGGCGCAGACCGCGCCAGACGATGCGCCGCCGATGGCCCGGGAGTAGCCGTCGCGGCGGATGTTGTACTTCGCCGCCACCGCCGGCACGATCTCGTCGCGCAGGAACCGCGCGTAGGTGTCGTCGATCGGATCGTACATTTGCGACCTGATGCGCTTCTCCCCGACCCAGCCGGGGGCAATGAACACGCTGAGCATCACCGGGATCTTGCCCTTGTGGATCAGGTTGTCGATTACGTTCAGCGTCTTGGCGGCGCCGTTGCGCTCGATGTGATTCTGCCCGTCCTGCCAGACCATCAGCGCCGCCGCCGTCTTCGGGTCGTATTGCGCCGGGACGTAGATCCAGTAGTCGCACTTCATGCCGGGGTAAGTCCGGCTGGAGTACACCAGTTTCTCGGAGAGAACGCCCTGCGGAACACCCTTCTGTGGGTAACAGTCCTCGAGGTACGCCGGGACATCCGGCACCCCTCCCTTCCGGCGCCCGTCGATCTCATAGTGGAAGGAGTGAGACCGTCCGGTCTCGAGCCGCGTGGGGTGGAACCACATATTCCATCCCTTCACGCGGCGCATCTGCCCGATGGGCTTGTCGTCCACAAAGAGCACCGGAGACTTGGTGGCCTCAACGGCGAAGATGAAATCCGGGCCGTGGCCCGCCCACGCGGCGCCCTTCACGATGTTCTCCTCACCCATGGTCTCGATCAGGGCCGCGCGAAACTCGTCGTTGGGCTTCGCCGAAAGGGCGATCAGTTCGACGGCGGATTTCTGAGCCGGCGCCGGCAGCGAAGCCGCCAGCAAAGTCAAGGCGACGCACAGACGAGCCAATACTCTCTCCTTCCCGGGTCCGCGACCGGATCTTCGATTGAACTCGCGCACCGCAGAGCCAACCCCGCGAGCCGCCGCGCTGCGCGGCCTCATGCGCTACCGACCATCGTATCCGATAGGAAACCCCGGGCAAAGAGCAATGCCGCCGGCGTGACGCCCACTATGGCGCCGGTCCGCCGTTCGACCGGCCGTAGTGACGTCCCTTCAAACGACCCGCGAGCGCCGATGCCGGAATCCCCGGATAGCGATCAACCCCGAGCCCACGAGGACGAGCGTCCCCGTCTCCGGCACCTCCGCGCCGGAAGGGGGTGTGGTTGACGCCGTTCCGTACGCGAAGTTGTCGAGGATCGTGTGCGACAGCGAAGTCATCCCCGAGGTCATGATGATGTCCACCTGCGAGAACGGCGTGTCGGCGGTGACGCCGAAGAAAGTGAGGGCCGGGCGCGCGCCGGCGGCGATGCCGGTCCATTGCTCTCCGTTGGCCAGCGACACGGTGTACTGTGCGCCGCTACTGCCGTAGGCGCCGAGCTCGAAGGCCACCGCCGTGGTCGCCACCGGAAGGTGGATCCGGAGTCGGGACGGCGGAGCCGCGTTGAAGGTGGGTCCTTTGAGCACGGCGCCGGTGCCGTAGTCGTGGTCGGCGTAGGCGGTGCCGTTGACGACATACAGCCAGTACGTTCCCTGGTGCGTAATGCCGAGGAACTGCGCTTCTCCGTCCACCAGTCCCGTGGCGGTTCCGTAGGACGCGTAGGTACCGGTCAGACCTTCGAAATCCGTGGTCTGAACGCCGGTGACGCCGCCCTGCCAGGCGTTCCAGTCGGCGTGAATGGTCGTCGCTGGGACCACCGCGGCGGTGGCCAAGGACAACAACAGTACGAGACAAGGCCGGTAAGGCACAGAAAGCCTCCTTCCATATGAGCCGGAGTTAGTGCGGTTCCACGCGACGGTGGAACCCCGGCGCGCGACCCTGCCGGGTGGGCGACGGTCGATTCAGACAACCAAATCGGAATTGAGATAGTGGATCGAGGGTTTGCGATCTCTCACGGCCAGCGGATCATCTTGAGGGGTATGCCCTGCGGGGGTAGTCCTGTCGAAAGAGCGGGATAGCGGGTCTTTTCTCACTGGGCCGGCGCGGGAAACCGGTCTGCGCTCAAAGCGACTTGCTCGCCGGCCGCCGGAGTGAGTTTCAGCTCGCGGCCCTGATACCGCACGGTCAACGGAAGGCCCAAGCGCGAGCGGATCCGCGCCGAAGCCAAGCGGCCGCCGCTCCACTCGATATCGACCTCGAATCCTCCGCGGGCGCGAAGACCCCGAACCGTGCCTTGCGGCCAGGCGGCCGGCAGCGCGGGCAGCAGATGGACGAAACCGGCCTTTCCGTGTTGAACCTCGCTTTTTCCGGTGGGAGTGCCGTACGGATCGTGGCTTTGCAGTAGCATCTCGGCGATGCCTGCCGTCGCTCCGAAGTTGCCGTCGATCTGGAAGGGCGGATGAGCGTCGAACAGGTTCATGTACAGGCCGCCGCGCCGGTCATCCAGCTTGTCCGGCTGGCCCTCGGGCAGCGGCTGGATGAGATTGCGCAGCAGTTTGTAGGCCCGGTCGCCGTCGAGGAAGCGGGCCCAAAGGTTGGTTTTCCAGCCCATTGACCAGCCCGTAGCGCCGTCGCCGCGCATGTCCAGCGACGTTCGCGCCGCCTGAAAGAGATCCGGCGTTCCATACGGGGTGATCTCGACACCCGGGTGAACGCCGAACAGGTGGGAGACGTGGCGGTGCCGATTGGCGGGATCGTCGATGTCCTCCAGCCATTCCTGAAGCTGTCCGTATCGGCCTACCTGATTCGGGGCGATCCGCGCGCGCAGCGCCTTCAGGCGCTCGCGGAACCCGGCGTCCACCTCCAGCGTCTCAGCGGCGGCGATCGTGTTGCCGAACAGGTTCCGGATGATCTGGTGGTCCATGGTGGGTCCCATCACCAACCCGCCTTGCTCCGGCGAGTTGCTCGGGCCGGAAATCAGCCATCCCGTGCGGGGATGCTCCACGAGGTAGCCGGCGAAGAACTCCGCGGCCCCCTTCATGATCGGGTAGGCTGTTTCGCGCAGAAACGACTTGTCTCCGCCGTAGAGATAGTGCTGCCACAAGTGCTGGCAGAGCCAAGCGCCGCCGGTGGGCCAGATGCCATGGTTGGAGTGGTTGATGGGCGCCGTTCCGCGCCACAGGTCGAAGTTATGGTGGAGCACCCATCCCCCGGCGTTGTAGTGCGCCTTCGCGGCGCTCGCCCCCGACAACGCCACCTCGCGAAGCGCCTGGAAAAGAGGCTCGTGCGTTTCGGCCAGATTGGCGGACTCCGCGGGCCAGTAGTTCATCTCGGTGTTGATATTGACGGTGTACTTGCTGTCCCAGGGCGGGCTGTTGGTGTCGTTCCACAGCCCCTGCAGGTTGGCGGGCTGTCCGCCGGGGCGGCTAGAGGCGATCAGCAGATACCGTCCGTACTGGAACAGGAGGGCCACCAGGTTCGGATCCTCCGCGCGCGCGAAGTCCCGCAGCCGGACATCCGTCGGCCTGACGGCCGCGGGGGTCTGCTCCAGATCGAGCCGCACCCGGCGGAACAGCTTCTGGTGATCCTCGACATGGGCGGCGCGCAAGCGGCTGTACGCTTTGTTCCGTACCGCGTCCAGCGCCGTGACGTTGCGTGTTTCCGGGTTCGCGGAAACGTCGCGGAAGTTGACGAAGTTGG
>CAYRPT010000354.1:0-1563 GCA_964425895.1 uncultured Solibacteraceae bacterium
GCCACAGTCGGATGCTCGAGAAGTCCGTAATTACTTAACGTAGTAGTGCTAGGGGACCTCCAGGATTGAGAAGTTGAGATAATAAAGCCGTGGCTGGATTGCGCGAGTTCGAAGCGCTGCTGAAGTCGGTGCCCGAGGGCGAAAAAGCCCAGATCCTCAAGTGGGCCGTCGAAGCACTCGGCGGCGCGTTTCCCGGCATCGACTCGCGCCCGGACGTCTGCGGCGGTGAGCCCTGCATCATTCGAACGCGAATCCCGGTTTGGGTCTTGGAGCAGGCTCGAAGGCTCGGGGCCACGGACCAAACGCTCCTCGCGAGTTATCCAACGCTTCGGGCCGACGATCTGCGGAACGCCTGGGCTTACGTGAGCGCTCATCCGCGCGACATCGACGCTCAGATTCACGACAACGAAGCGGCATAGAGCGGCGTGGCGCGCTTCTACACCAACGAGAACGTAGAGTTGCAGGTCGTCGAGGCCCTACGTTCCTTGGGACACGATGTCCTGACGTCCCTTGAGGCCGGTAACGCCAACCGCTCCATCGAGGACAAGGATGTTCTCGCCTTCGCCATAATGCAGAATCGCGTGCTGGTCACGCATAATCGGCTCCACTTCGTGCGCCTTCATCGACATCGCAATGAGCCCCATCCGGGCATCGTCGTGTGCAGCGTGGGCCTCGACTACGCGGAAGTCGCGCAATGAATTCACACGGCTCTCGAACGAGGAATTGCTGACCAACTCGTCCGCGTCAATCGGCGTTAGGCCGGTCGTCCGGCAGTGGGAAAACCGGTGATCGCGACGAGCCCCTCGGCGTGGATCGTGACTTCCACTTCAGGGTTGGCGAAGTCCGCCTCGGTGAACCGGGTCGAATGCAGCCGCAGTTCCTGATAGCGCTCAGGAGGATTTCCAGTCGATCTCTTTCAGAAAGGCGGGCTTTTCCCGCCAGCCGGGGCGGACCTTGACGTACAGAGAGAGGAAGACCTTCTTGCCGGTGTGCGCTTCGATCTCGCCGCGGGCGACGGTTCCGATCGATTTCAAGTTCGCCCCTCCGGCGCCGATGACGATCGCCTTCTGTCCGGGCCGGTCCACGTAAATCGAAGCCGACACCTTCAGCAGGCGGTCTGTTTCGTCCCAGGCCTCAATGGTCACCAGGACCGCGTGGGGAACCTCCTGGCGAGTCTGGGCGAGGACCTGCTCCCGCACCAGTTCCGCCACCAGGAAGCGCTCCGGCTGATCCGTGATCATGTCTTCCGGAAAGTAGCGCGGCCCGGGCGGCAGGCGGCGTACAATCGCCTCGCGAAGCGTGTCGAGGCCGTCGCCCCGGAGCGCCGAAATGGGTACGAACTCATCGAAGCCGGCCAATCTCCGGTAGTGATCGATCAGCGGGAGCAAACGCGACTTATCCCTGAGGCGGTCGATCTTGTTGAGCGCCATCAGCGTTGGGGCGCCGGCGCGACGCACCAACTCGACCGCCTGTTCGTCGGCGGTGGTAACGGGCCTGGTACAGTCGGCCAGGTACAGCAGGAGGTCGCGGTCCTGCCGCCCCCCGCGCCGCGCATGGACCACG
>CAYRPT010000354.1:1573-5106 GCA_964425895.1 uncultured Solibacteraceae bacterium
CATCCTGGGCGAGCTTCCGGTTGATCAGGGAGTCGGCGTGGTGAATGCCTGGGGTGTCCAGGAAGATCACCTGCGCGGCAGGGAGGTTGAGAATGCCCTGAATCGTCGCCCGGGTTGTCTGCGGCTTGTCCGACACGATGGCCACCTTCTCGCCAAGCAACGCGTTGAGGAGGGTGGACTTGCCGGCGTTCGGCCGGCCCAGGATCGATACGAATCCGGAAACCATGGTTACTCGGGGTCGCTGTTCGGACGGGGCTCCGATCGGCTCACGCGGACCTGTTGCACGTGCCGCTCGTCGCCGGCGGTGACCTCCAGGCGGATGCCGTCGCGTTCCACCGCCTCGCCCACCTCAGGCACCCGTCCAAGCCACTCGGATGCCAGACCGCCCACGGTCGTGGACTCGGTGTCCTCGTCCGGGCGGAAGTCGAAAAGGTCGAGAAGCTGATCCAGGTCCACGGTGCCGGAAAGGACGTACACGCCCGGGTCTTCTTCCACAATGTCCGGCCGGGCGTCGTATTCGTCATGGATCTCGCCGAAGACCTCCTCGACGACGTCCTCCATGGTGGCGATGCCCGCCGTTTCGCCATACTCGTCGACGACGATCGCGAGGTGAACGTTTTCCGACTGCATCTCGCGGAGCAGGTCCAGGAGCGGCTTGGTTTCCGGCACAAACTTGGCCGGGTGCATGAAATCCTTGACGGTGCGAAGAGACCGCTCCGCATAGTCGAGCCGGAGAATGTCGCGCACGTGGAGGAATCCGATGATGTTATCGATCTTTTCCCGATAAACAGGGAAGCGGGAATAGTGGTGCTCGATGGCAAGGGTGCGGGCATCTTCCATCGTCGCTTCCTCGGGGACGGCCACCACATTGGGGCGCGGCGTCATCACCTCGCGGGTGGTCTTGTCGCCGAGCGCCACGACGGAATGAATCAGCTTGCGGTCTTCCTCCGCGATCAGCCCTTCATCGGCCCCGGCCTCGATCAGTGCTTCGAGGTGCTCCCCGGTGTTGCCGTTTTCCGGCTCGCCGTTTTCGGTGCCCAGGGAGGCGAGTGTTTCGAGAAACGTGAACAGGCCGGCCACCGGGCGCATCACGACGACGACGAATCTCAGACCGGGGGCGAGCGGAGCAAGCCATCTCGCGCTACTGCGGCGATACAGCAGATGTGGACCGAAATAGGCCCCCGCGAGCATGAAAAGCATCGCGGCCCCGGAACCCTCGAGAACCGCGCCCCAGGTCGGGGACTCCCCCCGGAGGACCGCTCCCAGCACGGCGAGGCCGATCAGCACCAGCAGGGAGTGTTTGACGAGGGAAAAGGCCAGCATGCCCTGCTCGACATCGACGCCGATCCGCTCTTCCAGCTCCTCCTTGAAGTAAGCAAGCGCGGGCAGATCGCGGGCCCGCAGGCGCATCGCCTCGAGATAGAGGAGCTGCACGAAGGCGATCAACACCAGCCCGGTTGTCATCACCACGGCTGATAGCAAGAGTGCAGTGGTCAAGTTCTCTTCGCCCGCTCGATCAGACCGGAGGGAAGGCCGAGACGCTGACGCCACCGCCGCTCGGCGGCAGCCATCCGTCCGCGATCCCGTTCATGATCGTATCCCACAAGGTGGAGCAGTCCGTGCAGCATCAGAATGCCGATTTCGTCTTCGACGCGGTGGCCGTGCTCGGCCGCCTGTTGCCGGGCGCGGTCCACGGAGATGGCGATCTCTCCCAGAGGGTCAGCCAAGCTCTGCCGGTTTGGGGCTTGTCCCGGGAACGACAGCACGTCGGTGGGATAGTCGGTCTCCAGAAACCGGCGATTCAACCGGCGAAGCTCGAAATCGCCAGTGAGGAGGCAGGTAAAAGAACGCCCTCCGGCAACCTCGGTCCGCAGCCGCATTGCGATCCGGCGTACGAATTTCCGATCGAACCCGCGGCCGGCCCGCCGGAAAAGAACTGGATTGCCATCGTCCAACATCGGGAGATAGGCTTCAGGCTCCGGTCGCGTTTCGGGCTTCGCGTTCCGGCCTCTCCGAATCGACCAGCCGGAGCGAGAGCTGGCGGTTGACGCCGGCGGCTTCGTCCCATTTCTCGTAAGCCTTCACGATCTTCTGGACGAGAGGGTGGCGGACGACGTCGCGCTCGTCGAACCGCACGAAGGAGATACCTTCGACATTGCGGAGCACCTCGGCTGCGTGCAGGAGGCCGCTCTGCTTGCCCGACGGCAGGTCGATCTGAGTGACGTCCCCGGTAACAACCATCTTGGAGTTGAACCCGATACGGGTCAACACCATCTTCATTTGTTCCGTGGTGGAGTTCTGGGCCTCGTCGAGAATGACGAAGCTGTCATTGAGCGTCCGCCCGCGCATGAACGCGATCGGCGCGACCTCGATGACGCCTCGCTCCAGATAACGCTCGACCTTCTCTCCCTCGATCATGTCGTAGAGGGCGTCATAGAGTGGGCGCAGATACGGATCCACCTTCTGCTGCAGGGTTCCAGGAAGAAAGCCGAGGCGCTCGCCCGCTTCCACGGCCGGCCGCGTCAGAATGATCCGGCTCACGGTCTTGCTCGACAGGGCCGCCAACCCCATAGCCACGGCCAGGTAGGTCTTGCCCGTACCCGCCGGGCCGATGCCGAGAACCAGGTCGTGCCGCTCGATCGCTTCCAGGTATAGCCTCTGGTTGATCGACTTGGGCGTAATCAGCTTCTTGCCGAAGCTACGTTTACGCCCACTGTCAACAAGCCTCTTGAGGGTCACCTCGGGATCGGACATCAGGGCGCGGAGATAACTGTTAAGGTCGCCGTTGGTGAACTGCTGTCCTTCCTGAAGCAGCGTCACATAATCTTCGAGGATGCCCTCGGCGCGCTGCACCGCCGCTTCGTCACCTTCGATTTCGAGAGAGTCGTTCAGGAGTTGGGTCCGCACGTTGAGCCCCTTCTCCAGAACACGAATGTTCTCATCGCGGGTCCCGAACAGGGATTCAATGCCGCGACTGATCTCGATGCTTACTCTCATTCGCAGGGAACAGCGGGGCGGCCGTCAAACTGGACCGGCGGGCGGGCGGCAACATCCATCCACCCCAAGAATACCAGAACTCGGCGCCTCACTCAATGGTCTTAACGTGTTGTTCATCAACGGGCTGGGAACAACCAAATCGTTCGGGCGCGGCGCCTGGCGGACCGGCGCCGCCAGGCACGCCGCAGGCCCAATCCTTACCGGGCCGCCAGGAGCGCCCGGAGGTGGCGAGCTCGCTCGGGGGAGCGCAGTTGGCGGAGTGCCTTCGCTTCAATCTGCCGGATGCGCTCGCGGGTAACATCGAACTCCTGGCCGATCTCCTCGAGAGTGTGTTCCCGTTCGCAGCCGATGCCAAAGCGGAGGCGGATAACCTTCTCCTCCTTGGGAGACAGGGTCTTCAAAATGTTCGCCGTCTCGTCCCGGACGTTGGTATCGATGACAGCGTCCACAGGAGAGCCAACCCATTTATCTTCAATAAGATCGCCCAATGCGGATTCGCCGTCCCGGCCGACCGGAGTCTCGAGCGAGACGGGATC
>CAYRPT010000355.1:0-5092 GCA_964425895.1 uncultured Solibacteraceae bacterium
TCCAGCCCGAACCTCGCGGCGGCCTGAACCGGGATGGACCCAATATCGGCGCCGCATGAACAAAAGGAGCGACAACCCAGGTCCTTTGACCGAACCTGAAAGCAGTTTATTCGCAGGCTCCTTTGAGGTCTATAACGAAGGGCTTTTGTTTTGTGACAAAATCATCGCGGCGGAGGGAGAGAACCGGCTGGCGCCTGGGGGTTTCCGGCGGAAGGAGTCTGTCCGCGGGGAGCCGGTTCCGGCATTTCCTCCAGTTTCAGCCGTTGTTCCTCGTCACTAAGACGCTGGATGATCGCCTTCTCTCGGTTGAAGTCGTCGCGCCGCCCGAGTTTCAGGTAGATCCGCGACAGCAATACGTGGACCGACTTGTCCTCCGGCCGGGCGGCGGCCACTCGCTCCAGCTTCACCCGGGCTTCCTCGTACTTCCCCTCCACCTGCTCGATTTGGCCCATCATGTGGAGCACTTCAATATCTTCGGGCCGCAGGCGGTAGGCGGTGCGCACGTAAGGAGAGGCCTTGTCATATTCCCTATGCCGGATGTGTATCCATCCGAGATTCACATTGGCCCAGTTGTTGTCCGGGTCGGTGGTAAGGACGCTCTCGTACGTTTTCTTGGCCCGTTCGAAGTCTCCGACCAGCAGATAGGTCCCGCCGAGCAACTCATGGGCGAGTTCGAGCCGTGGGTTCATGCTGCGAGCCGCCTCCAACTCCTCGATCGCCTCGATATATCGCTGTCGCGACTTGTGAAGGGCGCCCCGAATCATATGGGCTTCGGCGCTTGTTTCCCCCCGAAGAGAAGTTTCGAGCAGCCGTTCGGCGGCGGCGAGATCGTCCGATCGGATGTAGGCGGTGGCCAAGGTGTAGGCTATGGATCGCTGACCGGGATCCCGGTCCAACGCCCTTTCCAGGGTGCGCACGCCCTCCCCCATCCGGCCCAGCTTCAGCAGTGACATCCCAAGAAGCTGGAGTGCCTTGACGTTGTCCGGCTGCTGCTCGACGAGTTCTGACGCCTGTTCCGCCGCCCCCGCGTAGTCAGTGAGCTCGAAGAGCAACGTCCCCAGCGTCAGACGCACCGTGACCAGGTCCGGCCGTATCTCGAGCGCCCGCCGGAGATACTCGCCGGCCTGTTCCCGCCGGCCGAGGCGAAGATACACCTGGCCTAGGTTGGCCAGCACCTCGACCCGCTTTGGCTCCGTTTCCAGCGCCCGTTCGTAAGCCTGCCGCGCGCCCTCCAGGTCCCCTGCCTGCTGGAGCGTGGCCCCGCGGTTGAACAGGGCCCTGGCATCCTGCGCGTTACCGGGGGAACTAAGGACGACGACAGCCGCAAACCCCGCTGCAGTACGCCAGCCGGCCGTCCTTGAGTGGACACACCCCATCATCAGGCTCATCTTGCCACACCGCGGAGCGGATGATAAGGCATCCTACTGGATGCGGCCCGGGCTTCCCATCCCTGGGCCGGCGGACTCCGGCCGGCTGGCGGCCGAACGCCGGAGCGATCCTCCGAGCCGGATCACTCAGCGGCCTTCTTCACAATCAGGTCAGTGCTCCAGCCTCCGTCCTCGGATTCCACCACCAGCTTCATCTGATCCCCGGCGACCTTGCCCCTCACCAGCAACGTCACTGGATTTCCCTGCCATTCCGAGGCGATCGTCAGGGAGATGTTGTCGCCGTCCAATTTGCCCTTCGTAATCGGGCGGGGCTCCCCGCCGGGGCCGGACATGGTGCCACTCACCTGGTTACCGTCCGTCTTGAGCTGGAACACGACCTCACGTCCGCTCTCTCCCATCTGACCCATCCATTTGCCGGTCACGTCAGCCGCGAAGAGCTGCGTGGCCCCGGCCAGAAACAAAAGAAAAACCAGTCGCATCATTGTGCACTCCCTACCCTGTGCCGGTCAGGTTGCCACCGAGCGGAAAGCATGGTCCGGCCGAATGGCCGGGCACATTGGCTCTCACGGGCTATGGTTCTGTGACCCGGCTCACTCGCTGCTCGCAATACCAGTCTGCCCGGGCGCTGGAACGACCGTGAATACCAGCTCCGGTGTCAGGCATCTGCCGCCGACACTCCAACTCTGCCGCCACTCGCCGATCTGCGGTTCTTGCATCACCCCGTCAATCACGCGGCAGCCGTCACTGTCGGTGTAGCCGGAAATACTAGTCGTCACCTGGCCGTTATGGACCGCCGTCAAGGTGACGGATTCGTCTGCCGGGCCGTGAATCTCAACCTGGTACCGGTCCCCGACGCGGATTTCGGACCGGCTGCCGGACAGGTTCCGGAACTCCACCGTGCCCACGCACGGTAGTTGTCTCACGCCCGCCGTATACGTCGCGTCCGCGTAAACGAGTTCCCCCTCAATCCGCGCGTACAGCCGGACATGGATGGGGCGCCCGTCCATCGGAATTCCGGTCACAGTGGCCGACGTACTTTTCCCGAGGTAGCGGCTGTAAATATCCTCTGAGTCCAGGGCGCTGCCGACCTTCAAGTAGTAGTACTCGACGCCGTCCACCGGAGCCCATTCGAAGCTGATCGTCGGTTTCTCCAACTTCGAACCGGGTCCCGGTCGCCGCACCTCCAGGTCCGGTTTCAGCGCCTCCTCAACATACCCCGTCAGATAGCCGAGTGACCGCAGGGCCTTCAGGTGCTCCTGGTTCACCTCCATGCTCTCCGCGAGTGCTCGGTTGTGACCGCTTTTCCGCAGCGCCATCAGGCGCCCGTAGAACGCATCCAGGCGTTCGGTCTCCGTTGCGGCCAGGTTCGTCCGCTCCCCCGGGTCGGCTGCAAGGTCGTAGATCTCCGGTTTCGGTTCTCCCTCTACGTGGACCACCAGTTTCCACCGGTCAGTCCGCACCGAACCCAGATACCAGTCCAGAAACCCGTACTCTCGCGGGGGCGGAGGATCACCCCGCGTGAGGTCACGGCCGAAGTCCTCCGGGTCGCCGGTCGTCATTCCGAAATCCGCCGGCGCCTTGACGCCGGCAAGTCCGAGCAAAGTTGGCGCCAGGTCCAGCAGACGTACCTGGTGGGTGACCAGTTGGCCACCCTCGATCCTTTTCGGATACCGGACCACGAATGGCACCAGCAGCACTTCGTCATAGAGCGACTTCCGGTGGCCGTTGTTTCCGTGTTCGTAGAACTCCTCGCCGTGGTCGGATGTGACCGCCACCACGGAGTCGTCCAAGAGGCCGCGGCCCCGCAGAAACTCCAGCAATCGCCCCGCATGCTCGTCCGTATACCGAATCTCGCCGTCGTAGAGCGCCACAATGTGCTCGAGATCGCGCGGGTCCATGTTCTTCCGCACCCGGCCGCTGGAATCGAAATCCTCCGCCGTTACCGTCCCGGTGTAGTCCGGATCGAACATCGTGCCGTGGGGTTCCGGGGCATTGTAGTCGTAATGCACGTCCCACATGTGCAAGAAAACAAAAAATGGTCTCTCCCGCCCGTGGCGGTCCCACTCGTCCAGCCAGGCCGTGACCGCCTCGATAAGCGGCGGTGAGGTGACCTTCTGATGGACGTTCCACGTTCTGGGCATCGCCGAATAGTCGTCGTAGAGATCGAACCCTTGGGCGTACCCGTACTCCGCCTGCAAGTAAGGTCCCGAAACAAACCCCGCCGTCGCGTACCCGTTATCTCTCAGGACCTCCGTCAGCGTCACGGCTTCCGGCCGGAGCCGCGTGAAATCGCCGGTCACCTGGTGCTGGGGAGGCGGAAGGCTGGTCAGCATTGTCACGTGCGAGGGCAATGTCCACGATGTCGGAGCTACCGCGTAGCGGTACAGAACACCCTCCTTCGCCAGCCGGTCAATGTGCGGGCTGGTCTCGCGTTCGTACCCATACGCGTGAACGTGATCGGCTCGCAAGGAATCGATCGAGATCAGCAGGATGTTCGGACCGGCGCCCGCGGGCCCGGGGGCTTCCGTCCTGGCCCGCCCCGCCGCCGCCCCGCCGAGCGTGATCAAACATCCTCCCAGCAGAATCGCCAGGGGCGCCCTCTTCGATCTCAACTCGAAGCGCCGCGAGCGCGCCACGGGCCACAGGAGCGCCCACAACACGACCACCACCGCTGCGCCGGTCCCGATCCGCACAGGCGATGGCGTCTTCGTCATACCTGGCAGCGAGGTCTCCGACGCCAGGTGCAAGATCATCGGCGAAAGCGATAGCAGCCAAACCGCGAGACGCCCACCGGCGCCTGGTACGATTCGTTGCACCGCCGCCGCAGCCGGAACCGCGATCAACAACCCGAGCAGGACGTTTACGAGGATCGCCGCCGCTAAGAAGGGCGCCAGGTCGGGAATCGAACCCAGCTCGTAGAATCGTGCGAAGTAGGCTGGCAACCACCCGAGGAAGTCCCTCCTGGCCGCTTCGCCGATCCATTGGGTCAGCCAGGCGTATCCGCTGTCACTCGGCCTCCCGCCGTTGAACCGAAGCATCAGCACGGCGGACTCTGCCACCGCCACTCCAACGGCCGCCGCGGATACCAGGAGGGCGGCTGACGGAATCCCAGACAGATACCGCCTGGGAAGGGACCACATTCTACCCACTGTTCAGCAACCTCTCGCAACGTCACGCCGGCTTCAAACCGGTCTGAATCACCTTGCCAGCGTACCATCCCCGGCGAGCGATTGCCGGGGTGAATCCCATCACGTCCAAGCGTGCGCTTTCTGCGGCCGCGCAACCTGAAGCGGGCCAGGCGAGGCCGGCCATCGAGGTTCCGCAGGCTTCCCCAGCCGCACCCGGACCGGTGTAAACCTGCCGGCATTCCCGAGGGATGAGGTCATTCGGGAGCCGTGGCCCGCTCCCCCTCAACAACGGACGTTTCGGCTACAATACCGGGCAGGTTGGACACGAGGGAGATCAGAACCGGGGGCGGCTTCCTCCACGCCGCACTCTTGATAACGGCCGTCGCCGCTGGCCTGCTCGGCCTGGGCGGGGTAGCGGTTGGTCTTGATTCCACAAAATCGGAAAAACTCATTCGCTTTTCCGATATATCCCGAAAATCGGACTTCTCTTACGTCACCAACAACAACTACACGGGCCGCAAGTACTTCCCCCAGCCGATGTGCGGCGGCGTAGCGCTGTTCGACTATGATGGCGAC
>CAYRPT010000356.1:0-2289 GCA_964425895.1 uncultured Solibacteraceae bacterium
TCCGGCCGTAGGGCAGGGGGCGCTGGCCATCGAAACACAGGAACTGGAAAGCGCCGCGACCGTGGCCTGCCGCAAGCTGCACCATGAGGCTACGGCAGTGGCCACGACGGCCGAGCGCGCGCTGCTCGAAGCGCTTGGCGGCGGCTGTCAGGTGCCGATTGGAGGCTATGCCCGTCTGAAGGACGGCGAGCTCCGCCTCGACGGGATCGTCATCGCTCCTTCGGCCGGCCGGCCCGTTCGGGGGTACCGGGTTGGGCCGCCCGAGGAAGCCGCGCGGATTGGGCGCGCGCTCGGAGAGGAGCTGCTCGAACACGGCGCCCGGGAAATCCTCGAGGAGGTCTACGGCGCGTGAGATCCGGCAAGGTCTATCTCGTGGGCGCCGGTCCGGGCAACCCGGAGCTTGTTACCGTGAGGGGCCGCCGGCTGCTCGAGCTGGCCGACGCCGTTCTCTACGACAACCTGGCGCCGCGGGAGCTTCTCGACTACTGCCGCCCGGAAGCCGAACGGGTGTACGTGGGGAAGAAGCGGTCGCGGCACACCTTCACCCAGGAGGAGATCTCCGGAATGCTCGTGGAGCGGGCACTCGCCGGAAAGACCGTCGTGCGCCTGAAAGGCGGCGATCCGCTCATCTTCGCGCGCGGCGGAGAGGAGCTTGAAGCGCTGGCGGGCGCCGGCGTGCCGTTCGAGGTGGTCCCGGGCGTGACCACACCCGTCGCCATCGCCGCCTATTGCGGTGTCCCGCTGACCCACCGGGAGCACACTTCGATCGTTACCTTCGTTACCGGCCACGATGTCGAGGCGATTGATTGGGAGAAGGCGTGCGCCGCCGAGACGCTGGTGCTGTTCATGGCGCTCACGAAGTTCGACGATATCGCGCGGCGGCTCATTGCGGCCGGCAAGCCCCCGTCGACACCGGCCCTCGCCGTCCGCTGGGCCAGCCGCCCGGATCAGCAAACGGTGACCGGGACACTGGCGGACCTGGGCGAACGGATTCGGCGCGCGGGCTTGCGGCCGCCGGCCACGGCGGTAGTGGGAGAAGTCGTCGCTCTGCGCGACCGGCTCAACTGGTTCGAAAGGCTTCCTCTCTTCGGCCGCCGCGTGGTGGTCACGCGCGCCCGGGTCCAGGCGGGCACACTGGGCGCCAGGCTGCGCGAACTCGGCGCCGAGGTGATCGAGCTTCCCGCCATCGAGATCCGCGAGCTCGAGGACTACTCCGCCCTCGATGCGGCGATGGAACGCCTGGAAGATTACGACTGGCTCATCTTCACCAGCGTGAACGGGGTGGAACACTTTCTCCGGCGATTGGACCATTCGAGGCGCGACCTCCGTTCGATCCGGGGCCGCGTCGCCGCGATCGGTCCGGCAACGGCGGCGCACCTCCGCCAGCTTCATCTCAAGGTGGACGTGGTGCCGAACGACTTCGTGGCGGAAAGCCTGCTCGCGGCATTCGCGCCGTATGAGATGGCGGGACGCCGCGTGCTGATTCCCCGCGCCCAGGCTGCGCGCGAGATTCTGCCCGAGCAGCTCTGCGCCCGCGGCGCCAAGGTCGATGTGGCGCCCGCCTACCGGACCATGGTTCCCGAAGAGGCCGCCGGCCGCGTGGCGGAAGCCTTCTCCCGCCGGCCCGACTGGATCACCTTCACGAGTTCCTCCACGGTGACCAACTTCGTCCTGGCAGCGGGAAAGCAAGTGTTGGAAGGCGTCCGGATCGCCTCGATCGGCCCGGTGACCAGCGGCACAGTCCGGTCCTACGGCTTGACCGTGGACGCCGAAGCCCAACCTTACACCATCGACGGCCTCGTGGAGGCTCTGGTGGGGCGGCACAGGGGCCCGACCGGCGCCGATGCCGGGGCCACGTGAAGTGCGGAGCGGGATGGATCCCGTCGTTCTCCCTGGGACGTAAGCTGGGGCGCCCCGGGGAGGATTGGCGCCATTCCGGTCCGGAGTTCTCCGCGGCGACCGTTACAATAATAGAGCCATGTCCTATGCCGTAGATCTGACACCGAAGCCGGTTGCTCCCGTGGCGACCAGACACCGCCGCATTTGTACGGCGATTCCCGCGCCCGAATCCGTGCCCATCCTCAGGACGCTCTACGATTTGGAGCCGCGGGCGCTGCAAGGTCAGCCGCCGGTGGTCTGGGACCGCGCCCAGGGTTTCCAGGTCTACGACAAATGGGGTAATTGCTGGATCGACTGGTCGAGCGGCGTGCTCATCACGAATGCGGGACACGGCCGCGCGGAGATCGCCGCCGCCATTCGCGAGATGATCGACAAGCCTCTGCTCACCAC
>CAYRPT010000356.1:2299-5077 GCA_964425895.1 uncultured Solibacteraceae bacterium
CACCACCTTCGCATTCGCGAGCGAAATCAAGGCCCGGCTGGTGGAAAAGCTGGTTTCTCTCTACCCGGAGCCGCTCAAGAAGGTATTGGTTCTCTCGACGGGGTCGGAAGCCGTCGAGACGGCCATCAAGTTCTCGCGGACGTACGGCGTAAAGGTGGGCGGGCGATCGAAGCACGTCATTGTGTCGTTTACGGGCGCCTTTCATGGCCGGACCCTCGGCTCGCAACTGGCCGGCGGTATTCCGTCACTCAAAGAGTGGATCATCAACATCGATCCCGGCTTCGTGCAGGTGCCCTTTCCGGACGGCTACCTCTGCGAAGACACCTCCTTTGACTACTTCCTGCGATGCCTTCAGGAGTTGGGCGTGGAACCGCGGAACGTCGCCGCGGTGATGCTCGAGACCTACCAGGGCGGCAGCGCCAGCTTCGCGCCGCTCGAATACATTCGGACTTTGCGCGACTGGTGCACGGGCCACAACGCGCTCCTGATTTTTGACGAGGTCCAGGCCGGCTTCGGGCGGACCGGAAGGTTCCATGCATTCGAGCATTACGGGGTGGTGCCGGACCTGTGCACCGGCGGGAAAGGATTGTCCGGTTCCCTGCCCCAGTCGGCGGTCGCCGGACGCCCGGACGTGATGGATCTGCATCCGCCGCTCAGTATGACCAACACTCACGCGGGCAGTCCCGTGCCGTCGGCCGCGACGCTCGCGTCCATCGACATCCTGCTGCGCGAGGGTCTGACGGAGAACTCGGCGAAGCTGGGCGCCGTCCTTCACGAGCGGCTCCAGGCAATGTGGAAGCGGCATCCGGAAATCGGCTTTGTGGCTTCAGGACGCGGCCTGCTGGCCGGCGTCGCATTCGTCCAGCCGGGAACCAAGAACCCCGACGGTGCGCTGGCCCGGGATATTACCTGGCGTTGCATGGAGAAGGGTGTCCTGCTGTTTGCTCCGGTAGGTCCGGGGTTGGGCACGATCAAGATCTGTCCTCCCCTCGTGATCACCGCGGAGGCTCTGGGCGAAAGCCTGGATGTGTTCGAGGAGGCCGTGGCCGAGGCGGTCGCCGCCAGAGCCCCGGAGACGGTTAAGGCGTGACGCAGCCGCTGGTGACCGTCGTCGGCGGCGGAATGATCACGAACGATCAGATTCTGCCGTCGCTTTACGAGCTTCAACGCCGGGGCGTGACCGGCGAGATCACGGTTTGCGCGCTCACGGCCCGGCCCCTTCGGGACCTCGCGGAATCGGAGTTGTTCCTCCGGGCGTTTCCGGGCCAGACATTCCGCGCATTCCCGGGCCTTGAGGAGCCACCCGACGAACCACACACGGAATTGTTTCGCACGGTGATTGCCCGGATGCCGGCCCGGAACATCGTCGTCGTCGCGGTTCCCGATCCGCTGCACTACGACGTAATACGAACCGCACTCGAGCACGAGCAGCACGTGCTCAGCGTGAAGCCGCTGGTGCTCAAGGCCGCGCAGGCGCGCGAGATCGCGGAAGAAGCGCGGCGCCGCGGCCTGGTGGTGGGCGTCGAGTATCACAAGCGATTCGACGACCGCAGCCTGCTGGCTCGGCGGCGGTATCGGGAGGGTTTGTTCGGTGAGTTCAAGCTCGGTACGGCCCGGCTGTTCGAGAAGTGGTACTACCGCGAATCGAATTTTCAGAACTGGTGCACCACGACGAATTCAGACGCCTTCACCTACATCGGGTGTCACTATGTGGACCTGGTGCATTTCATCACCGGACTCAACCCGGTTGCGGTGAGTTTGCACGGCATCTTGGACCGGTATCCGAACGGTAACGAAGGTTATCTCTGGACGGACGCCCGCATCCTGTGGGAGAACGGGGCTTGCCTCAACGTGCAGAATGGCCTGGGCTTCCCCGATGATGCGCCCGGCACGAACATCCAGGGGCTCGTGATGTACTGCTCGAACGGCTCGCGCGGCGCCTGGATCGAGCACGACGACCAGTACCGGGGCATCCAGCACTGCTACACGCGCCCGCCCGCTCCGCCCAGCCTGAACGCCTACGCCGAACCCAGCACCGACTATTTCCAGTATCTCGACCTTGGAGGTCCGGGGCTGACGCCGGTCGGCTACGGGTTCCGGTCGATCGAGTACATTGTAAACGCGGCGAGACGCGTGGAGGCGGCGCCGGCCGCCGAGCGGCGACGGCTCCTCGCCGAGTACGACGCCGCGGGCATCATGGCGACGCCGGCCAACAGCTTCTACAATGAGCTGGTGCTCGAAGCGGGCCGCCTGTCGATCGGCGCCGGCGGCGCTGAGGTTGCCATCGAGTACGAGCCGGCGCCGGCCGTCAAGTTCCGGCGTGTCTGACCGGGAGGCAGAGCGGCCGGTGAATCGCATGAAACTCGGTGTATCTACCTACGCTTATGCTTGGGCCGTCGGGCTTCCGGGCCATCCGCCGGCGCGCCCGATGAATCACTTCGCTTTCCTGCAACGCGCGGTGGAACTCGGTGTGGGCCTCATCCAGGTTGCCGACAACTTGCCCCTGCACATGTTATCGGAGGACCGGCTCGACGCCTTTGAAGCCGAGGCGAGGCGGCTGGGAATCGCCGTGGAGATCGGCACGCGGGGCTTGGATCACGGGCTGCTCAGGCGGTATCTCCAGCTATGCCGCCGCTTCGGTTCGCCGATTCTGCGGACAGTGATCGACGTGCCCGGCGACGAGCCGCCGCTCGAGGAGGTTGTCCGCCGCATTCGCGCGATCGCCACCGAGTTCGAGGAGGCCGGCGTCGTGCTGGCGATTGAGAACCACGACCGTTT
>CAYRPT010000357.1:0-5075 GCA_964425895.1 uncultured Solibacteraceae bacterium
GACGTAAAAAATCGCCATCGCCAGCAGCGCCGGCCGCGAGTAGTTCCAGATCAGGTAAATCGAGCTGCCCACCACCACCACGCTCCGCGGCGAACGGGGGCGCACCAGACTGAGGTCCTTAAAGCTCCGATACCTCCACGTGCTGACCATCAGTAGCGAAAGCAGAAGGATCAACACCAGCCAGCACAACGAATACAGCCATCCGGCCACCGGTTCGGAGCCGCTCGCGTAAACCGCGGCCGCCACCATCCCGGCGGCGGCCGGAATCGGCAGGCCCACGAAGTACTTCCTTCCGGGCTTTCCCGGATTCTTCGGTACGGCGTCCGACTGAAGGTTGAACCGCGCCAGCCGCATGGCACCGCACAACAGAAATAGAAACGCTGCGAAGTAGCCCGCCTGCTGCAACTGCTCGCGGTAGGGGCCGGCGAGTGCCCCGTCGACAAACGCCACACCCCACACAAAAGCGAGCGCGGCCGGCGCGACGCCGAACGTGATGACGTCGGCCAGTGAGTCCAACTCCCGGCCAAACTCGCTGGTCGTGTTGGTCAGCCGCGCGATCCGGCCGTCAAGACCGTCCAGCAAAACGGCCACGCCGATCGCGATGGCGGCCGCGTCAAACAGAGGGTTGGGCCCGATATGCCCCGACCGGACAAGCATGGCCCCCTCGAACGTCTTCATGATCGCCAGGTAGCCGAGGAACAGGTTGCCCGCGGTGAACAACGCGGGCAGCGCGTAAGCCGCCCGCCGCGGCCGGCGCTCGGGCGAGCACGGATCTACCAGCCGTTCGGAAATCCTCAGTCTTGGCGCCACTTGTCCGCCGCCCCCTTCCGCGCCAGCACACTGGCGCCGGCCGAGACCCGTTCTCCCTCGCGGACCAGAATCTCCCATTCGGGGCCGAACAAGACATCCATCCGCGAGCCGAACTTGATGATCCCGATCCGTTCACCCTTCTCCACCCGGTCGCCGGGCTTCTTGTCGCACACCACCCGGCGGGCCACCAAGCCGGCGATCTGCTTGAAGACCAGCTTTGTGTCACCGTCCTCGACGGTGATCACGTTCATTTCGTTGTGGACGGAGGCCTCCGCACTGCTGGCGATGTGAAACCGGCCGGGCCGGTATTCGACGCTCGTGACGGTTCCGGCGATCGGAGAGCGGTTCACATGAACATCAAAGATGTTGAGAAAGATGCTGACCCGCCGATGGTCCGCGCCCTCGGGCGCCACTGCCACCACGCGGCCGTCGGCCGGCGAAACCGCCACCGGCCCCGGCGGAATCTCCCGGTCTGGATCCCGGAAAAAGTAGAGACAAAACAGCGCCAGAACGTAGAAGGGTGTTCCGAAGACGGGCCTGGTGAAGTAGGTGACACACAGTCCTCCCGCGATGAGCGCGAGAGCGTAGTAAAGGCCCGTGATGACCATCGGTCAGATCTTCACCCTCACTCGCCCAAGCCAGCCGGGCTCCGCAGTCACGCCACGCATTCAGCCTCCGCCTGGTTGGCCTTCTCCGCCATCCGGCACTCCTCGTGCACTGCCCGTACCGCCTTCTCCAAACCGTCCCGCTTGACCACGATGGCGATCGTGAGCTCACTCGAGCCCTGCGCGATGGCCTTGATGTTGATCCTCTCGCGGGAGATGGCGGTGAAGATCCGGCCCGCGATGCCAGGCGTGCCTTGCATGCCTTCCCCCACCACCGCCAGCAGCCCTACTTTCTGGTCCACTTCGATGGGCTTCACATAGCCGTGCGCCAGTTCGAGCGCGAGGCCGGCTTCGAGGCTCTCTTTGGCCTCGGTCAACTCGTCACTCCGAACCAGGAAGCAGAAACTCTGGCGATAGCTGGAACTCGAGAAACTGAGCACCTCACAGTTCGCGTTCGCGAGCGCCTCGAGCGCCCGGGCCATAATGCGGGCTCCGGACACCACCGGGCTGGCCGGCTCGATCGACAGCAAGGCGACCTTGGCCATCGACGTCACCGCCCGCGCGCCCAGCGGAGCGTTGGCGGTGGCGGCCATGCGCGTGCCCGGCTTCTCCGGAGCAAAGCTGTTCTTGCTCCATGCGGGGATCCCCTTCTCGATCAGCGGCGCCAGCGTGCGCGGGTGGAGCACTTTGGCCCCGTTGTAAGCGAGTTCGGCCGCCTCGCGGTACGTTACTTCCCTGAGAACCGCGGGGTCCGGCACCAGCCGCGGATCCGCCGTCATAATGCCGTCGACGTCGGTCCAGATCCACAACTCTTCCGCATCGAGGCAGGCCGCCAGGATGGAAGCGGTGAAGTCGGAGCCGCCGCGGCCCAGCGTCGTGGGCTGTCCGTCCACCGTCGCGCCGTTGAAGCCGGTGGCGATCGCCAGGATTCCCTGCTCGAGCAGCGGAAGAAACCGCTTACGCGCTTTCTCCTCGGTCGGCTTCATCAGCGGCGAGGCACTGCCGAAAACCGCGTCCGTAACGATCACTTCGTTGCAGTTGACGGCCTCGGAAAGAAAACCCTGGCTCCGCAGGTAGGCCGCCAGCAGCGTGCAGGAGAGATGCTCGCCGAACGCCACGGCCTCATCTACGGATCGCGGCGGGCGCTCCCGCAGCATCAACATACCCCTGGCGATCCGTTCGAACCCACCGATCGTTGCCTCGATCTCCCGCAGCGTGGTCGGCCAGGCCGCTTCGGGGAGCAGCTCCCGGCAGGTCTCGTCATGCCGCCGCCTGAGCTCGCTCAGTCGCGCCTCCATTCCCGCGGAATCGCCTCCGGCCGCCGCCGCGAGGGTGTCGAGCAGCAGGTCGGTGATTTTCGACATCGCCGAGACGACCGTCAGCACGGGCCTCTTCCGCCCTTGTTCAATAACAATCCGGGCAGCCTCCCGGATGCGTTCGGCGCTCCCCATGCTGGTGCCGCCGAACTTCATGACCAACAGATGATTCAACGTAGGATTTCCTTTCCGTTGGCGGTCCGTTGCCGCACTATCTTCAGGATAGTCTCCTCGACCTCTTCAATCGACATCTCGCTGGAATCGACCACGGTGGCGTCGGGAGCCTGCCGCAACGGAGAGTCGGCGCGGCCGCGGTCCCGTTCGTCCCGCAGCGCGATCTCGCGTTCAGTCTCCTCGGCGGTGAGGGCGGCGCCTTTCTCCCGCAGTTCCTTGAGCCGCCGCTCCGCCCGGACCCCCGGCCGAGCGTCCAGGTAGATCTTGACGTCGGCCTCGGGGAACACCACGGTGCCGATGTCCCGCCCCTCCATGACGACGCTGCCCACGGCGCCCAGCTCCCGTTGCTTGGCGACCAGCGCCCTCCGAACACCTGGAATCGCCGACGCGCGGGATGCCGCCTCGGAAACGTCCGGCGTCCGAATCTCGCCCGTCACCTCTTCGCCGTTGAGCCAAACCCGGGCGGGATTACTCTCCAGCCCGATCCGGGCCTCCCGCGCCAACTGCTCCAGCCGGAGCATGTCGTCCAGGGGGACTCCGGTCCGCAGCGCCCACAGGCCGACCGTGCGGTACATCGCGCCGGTATCGATATACAGGAAGCCCAAACGAGCGGCCAACCGCTTGGCGATCGTGCTCTTGCCGGACCCGGCGGGTCCGTCAATCGCCACCACGATCCGCTTGTTGTTACGCACCGCTGCCTCCCCGGCACGCCAGCGGGTCCGCCGCGAAGCGATATTCCTCAACCGGCCGGCCGCCGATAAGGTGCTCCTGGATGATGCGCTCCAGCACCTCCGGCGTCGCCGAGTGATACCACGTGCCCTCGGGGTACACCAGGGCGATGGGCCCGCTCTCGCAGATGCGCAGGCAGTTCACCTTGGTGCGGTAGACGATGTTGCCGCCGTCGGCGAGGCCGAGCTCAACCAGCCGTTTCTTGAGGAAATCCCAGGATTCGAGCGACTTCTCCTTTTCGCAGCACTTCGGCACGGTCTGGTCGCAGCACAACAGGATATGCCGGTTGAGGCGGCCGATCTTCAGTCCGCGGGCGATCGATTCAAGCTTTTCTTTTGTCGGCGAATCCATACGGAAACGAGACACCGGCCGGGGTCTTTGGCTGTACGCGCCAGCTCAAGCCGGCGCTCCAAGCTCTTACAATGATCTCAGAGATGCCGTCTCCACGCGAGTTCGATGAGCTGGTCGAACGCGCCGTGAGAAAGATTCCCGCGCGGTACCGGCGGCGGCTCCACAATGTGGCGTTTGTCGTGGAAACCCAGGGACCGGACCCGAATCTGCTCGGCCTTTACGAGGGCACCCCGCTCACCCATCGCAGCGTCTATCAGAGCTTCACGATGCCGGATCGGATTACCATCTTCCAACGGCCTCACGAGCGTCTGGCGAAGAACCCGCGCCACCTGGCGAAGCTGATCGAGGACACGGTCTGGCACGAAGTGGCGCACTATTTCGGTATGGATGAAGCGCGCGTCCGGCTCGCCGAGCGGCGCCGCCGTGCGGGAATCCGGCGAAAACGCACCTGACAGGGTGCGCAGCGGAACGCCTGGGCGACCCTTGCCGTCACTCCACCCCGCGCCGCGAACCATCGAGCGGAATCCGATACACAAACCCACCCGGATGCCGGCCCACTACATGCGCCGCAGAGCCGTCTCCAGCGCCTCGACGAAGAAGTACTCGCCCCACATCACCGATTCGTTCACCCCAAGGTTCTTGTGAATGTGGTAGACGCCGCTCTTCAGGATGCCTTCCCACCCCGCGTCCTGCCGCGCGAGATGCTTCTCGCAGAGCGTCTGAAGGATGCGGATGCCGGTCGACCAGTAGAAGTGACCCTTGATCGGATCCGCCAGCAGACGGCACAGCCGGAGAAAGCCGGCGGCGGCAATGGCGGCGGCGGAGGTGTCCAACTGCGTCTTCTGTTCCGGCGGCGCCCGGAAGTCCCACGGAGGAACGCCGTCCACCGGCGCATGGGTGATGTAGTAGTCGGCGCAGGCTTCGGCGGTCTCGAGGAACCGCGGGTCCAGGCTCCATTCGTAGGACGCCCCGAATCCGTACAGAGCCCACGCCAGCCCCCGGGACCAGCAGGAATCGCCGCGGTAGCCCTGGTGTGTGGTCTGCTTGAGAAACTCGCCGGTCTCCAGGTCGAAGATCCCCTCGTGAGCCG
>CAYRPT010000358.1:0-4160 GCA_964425895.1 uncultured Solibacteraceae bacterium
GCTCCTGTATTTCGCGTCGCGTGCGCAGAATGTCGACCAGCGCATCCGGCCGGCGCTCGAAGACGGACGCATCGTGGTATCGGACAGGTACACCGACTCGACTTTGGTATATCAGGGCATCGCCCGAGGCTTGGGTGAGGACGTGGTCGCCCGTCTCCACCAGATCGCCTGCGGCGATATTCACCCCGACCTCACGATTTGCCTGGACATCAGTCTCGAAACCAGCCTGGAGCGGGCCCGGACGAGGAACCGCGAGCTGACGGGCGACAAGGCGGTGGAGACCCGAATGGACGAGCAGGCGACGGAGTTCTACCGCCAGGTGAGAGAGGGCTATCGGGAATTGGCGCGGCGCGAGCCCGCCAGGTTCCGTATGGTCGACGGCGGGGGCGGCGTGGAGGCGGTGGCGGCGGCGGTCTGGACCGTGGTCGCCGAGAAACTGCCGGCGGTTGCCGGCGTCAATCCAGGACCGGAGATCGGAAGTTGATGTTCGAGGACTTCTTCGGTAACTCCCTGGTCACGCGAGCGATCGAGCGCATCGTCCGGCGGGACCGGATTCCTCAAACCCTGCTGTTCCATGGGCCGGAGGGTGTGGGGAAGGCGACGCTGGCGCGGCGGCTGGCCGCGGCTCTGCTCGGTGGCGCCGACAGGATCGAGCGGGACGATCTCAGCCGTCCGGAGAACGTTGAACTGGTGGCGGAACGCGAGAAATGGCCGTCCGAGCGGCGGGCGGAAGAGCCGCTGCTGTTTGCCAGCCATCCGGATTTCCTGACCTTCCCGCCCGACGGTCCACTGCGCCAGCTTTCGATCCAGCAGATACGTCTGTTGAAGGACCGGGCACAGTTCAAGCCCTTACACGGCTCGCGCCGCGTGTTTCTGATCGATCATCTGGACCGGGCCAACGAAAGCGCCGCCAACTCACTCCTGAAGACGCTCGAAGAGCCTCCCGACCACATGGTTCTGCTGTTGACGGCGGAGAACCCCTACGACCTGCTGCCGACCATCCGCTCGCGCGCCGTGCAGTTTCAGCTTTCGCCCCTGTCGCCGGAGGAGATGGCGGCTTTCGTGCGTCGGCGCGGGCTGGACCAGCCGGAGCGCCGGGTCGCGCTGTCGGGAGGATGCCCCGGCGCCGCGGTTTCGCTCGATCTGGAGAAGTGGGAGCGGCGGCGTGAGTCGATGGTGGCGCTGCTCGCGGCCGCCTCACGAACCGGGCGGTTCAGCGAATGGGCCGTGCACGCCGAGAAACTGGCCGCGGACCGGAACGAGAAGCTCGACGCCTTGCTGATTGTGCTGTATTCTTTGCTCGAAGATCTGGTGTTTCTCAAGGAAGGGCAGGATCACCCGCGGAGCGCCGATATCCCGGAGCGCCTGGCGCCGGTCGCGGAAAGCGTAAGTTTCGACTGGATCCGGGAGGCGGTGCGAAAGGCCGATGCGTTGATGCAACTGGTGCGGCGGAACGTGCAGAAGACCATGGCGCTGGATGCCCTGGTGCTGGAGCTGAGAGACCGGGCGGTGTGACCCAGCCGGACCTTGTGCGGACGGCGCTATCGAAGCGAAGGGAATAGACGCAATTGAAAACGGTACTGATTGCCGATGACGATTCGATGGTCCGGGGCTTCCTGCGCGCCGTGCTGGAGCGGGCAGGCTTTCGAACCCTCGAAGCGACCGACGGCCGGGACGTCCTCAGAACCCTCCAGAACGAGCCGGCGGACCTTGTGCTCATGGATCTGGTCATGCCGGACAAGGATGGCATGGAGACCATCATCGAGCTGCGCCGCGACCGGCCGGAGATGCCGGTGATCGCGATGTCCGGCGCTGCCGGAGGGTCCGCCTACCTGGTGGCGGCGTCTCTGCTTGGCGCCCGCGCGGTGCTGGCCAAACCGATTGACGCCCCGACGTTGCTCGATCGCGTCCGCGAAGTGCTGCCGGCGGCGCCCGGGTAGCCGGGCGCGCCGCCCGCGCGGTTGGTTCGACCGAAGGAACCCGGCGACGCGGCGATACCATGGGACCAGGGCCATGCGTGCCGGCAAATCAGTCCTGCCGTTGAGTGTTTTCGTTCTCGTGGCCGCGGCGGCCGAAGTCAGGCTCGAATTGCGCGGCCGGATTCAGCCCGCTCCGGGGGAGTTCGCGGCGGTTACCCTGCACGGCTCCGATTTCCCTTTCAACGCCCAAACCCACTCCGACACGAGCGGCCGGTTCCGGTTCCGGAAGCTCGAACCGGGGCAATACGTGGTGATCGTGTCACTTCCGGCCCGCGGTGAGGTCCGGCGGACAATCGTGGTCACCCCGGGCGTCGCCGACCGCCGGGGGCGGGTTGAGGTGACGGTTCCCTTTGAGCCCTCCGGCGAAGCCCTCCAGGATTCGGCTACTGTCGACTACCGGCGGCTCGCCATCGCCGGCCGCGCCAAGAGTGAATTCGACAAGGCGCGGAGCCGTCTCGGCCAGCGCGACGTCGACGGAGCCATCACGCACCTGGAAAAGGCCGTGGCCATCTCGCCGCACTTCGTCGAGGCCTGGAACAACCTCGGCACCATCGCGTATCAGACCGGCCGGTATGCGGATGCGGAGCGATACTTCCGGACCGCTTTGCGCTACGATCCCAACGACTACTCTCCGTTGGTCAACCTGGGCGGCGCGCTGCTTTCGCTCGAGCGGCCGGCGGATGCGCTCCCGTACAACGAACAGGCCGTCGCGTTGCGTCCCGACGAGGCGCTGGCCCATTCGCAACTCGGACTCAACTGGTTCTTGCTGGGCGACGACGAGAAGGCGCTGCGTCACCTCGAGGAGGCGCGGCGGATCGATCCCAGCCACTTTTCGCACCCGCAAATCACGCTCGCCAAGATCCACATCAGCCGCGGAGCGTGGGCCGAGGCCCGCCGGGAGTTGGAAGATTTCCTGAAGCGTCACCCGGATTCGACGAATGCCCGGGCGGCGCGGCAGTGGATCGAGAGATTCCCCAAGGACGGAAGTGGCGGCCCGGCTCGCTGATTCAGCCCGGGGGATGAGGGAGGCAGGCATGTTACGCTAGAAATCTAGCCTGTTCACCCGGCCGCTCCCGCGGTGCGCCGCGACGCAGACGGAACCCAAGGACTTCCGGATTCTATGAGCGAGATCAGAGTTACCCTTCCCGACGGCAGCGTGAAGGCCGTTCCGTCCGGGACCACCCCAGGCGAGATTGCTCAGTCGCTCGGCCGCCGGCTCGCCGATGACGCCGTGGCGGCGCGGGTGAACGGGGAATTATACGACCTCACGCGGCCGCTGACGGCCGACGCGTCGCTTGAAATCCTGACCCCCAGAGACCCCGAGGCCCTCGACGTGTACCGCCATTCGACGGCCCACCTGCTGGCCGCGGCGGTGCTTGATCTCTATCCCGGCACCAGGCTCGGCATCGGTCCGCCTACCGAAACCGGCTTCTACTACGACTTCCAGCGCGACGAGAAGTTCACGCCGGAAGACCTCGAGAAGATCGAGACACGGATGTGGGATCTCCAGAAGCAGGATCTCCCCTACCGCCGCATCCTGACGCCCAAGGGGGAAGGACTGCGCAAGTACGCGGACATGGGCGAGTCGATGAAGTGCGAGCTCATCGAGGAACGCGCCGGCGAGGTGTTCTCCGAGTACACCCTGGGCGACCGCTTCATCGACTTCTGCCGTGGCCCGCACGTGCCCTCGACGAAACGCATCAAGGCGTTCAAGCTTCTCTCGGTGGCCGGAGCCTACTGGAAGGGCGACGAAAAGAACCATCAGTTGCAGCGCATCTACGGCACCGCTTTCTTCGACCGGAAAGAGCTCGAAAGGTATCTCAAGCAGCTCGAAGAGGCGAAAAAGCGCGACCACCGCCGGCTGGGCAAGGAGCTCGACCTGTTCAGCATCCAGGAGCTGGGCGGCCCGGGGCTCGCCTTCTTCCACCCGAAAGGCGGCATGGTGCGCAAGATCATGGAGGACTGGATGCGCGACGAGTATCTCCGGCGCGGCTACGCGTTGGTCTACACGCCGCACATCGCCCGCTCCGATCTGTGGAAGACCTCCGGGCACTACGAGTTTTACGCCGCGGACATGTTCCAGCGCATGGAGATGGACGACGCCGACTACCAGCTCAAGCCGATGAACTGTCCGTTCCACATCCTGATCTACAAGGACCGGCTGCGAAGCTACCGCGACCT
>CAYRPT010000358.1:4170-5070 GCA_964425895.1 uncultured Solibacteraceae bacterium
GCGCTCCGGCGTGACGCACGGCCTGCTGCGCGTCCGCGGCTTCACGCAGGACGACGCCCACATCTTCTGCACGCCGGGGCAAATTGAGGACGAGGTGGTCGGGTGCCTTGAATTCGCCCTTCACACGCTGAAAACCTTCGGCTTTGAGGAGTACAAGGCGGAGCTGTCCACCTGGGACCCTGCGAACTCGGACAAGTACCTGGGTTCGCCCGAACAGTGGGCCCTGGCCGAGAGCGCCCTCCGGAAGGCCTGCGACCGGGTCGGACTGGAGGCAAAACTCGAGACCGGCGAGGCGGCGTTTTACGGGCCCAAGGTCGACATGAAGCTGGTGGACGCCATTGGCCGCACGTGGCAGCTTTCGACCATCCAGTTCGATTTCAACCTGCCGCGGCGGTTCGAGATGGAGTACATCGGCGAAGACGGCCGCGCGCACCAGCCGTTAATGGTGCATCGGGCGTTGTTCGGCTCGGTGGAACGCTTCTTCGGCATCCTGCTGGAGCACTACGCCGGCGCCTTCCCCCTGTGGCTCGCGCCGTTGCAAGCGGCGGTGATGCCGATCACGGACCGCAACCTCAACTACGCGCGCCAGGTGGTCCGCGAGCTCGAAGAGGCGCAGGTGCGGGTATGGCTGGACGAACGGAATGAGAAGGTCAACCTGAAGATCCGGGAAGCGCAATTGCAGAAGATCCCGTACATGCTCATCGTCGGCGACCGCGAGGCCGAGGCCGGCACGGTGGCCGTCCGGAACCGCAAACACGGCGACCAGGGTGAGCAGCCCGTCGGCGAATTCCTCGCCGGAATCCGGCGGTTGATTGACACCAAGGCGCCGGCCGAGTGAGTGCGGCCGCCGTCTGATCCGCCCGGCGGGGATCGCCCGCGCCGAACGACGCCATGTCCCTT
>CAYRPT010000359.1:0-5069 GCA_964425895.1 uncultured Solibacteraceae bacterium
ATCAGGTTGTCCATGATGAAGTCCATCCGGCCCTGAATGTGCCAGCCGAACTGGTTTTCTCCCCATCCGTGCAGCAGATACAGGACTGGATAGCGCACCTTGGGGTTGGCGTCGTAATCGGGCGGTGTGTAGACATAACAGCGCCGCCATTCATCGGTAACGTTGGAAAAGTACCACCGCGAGCGCACCTCGCCGTGCGGCACGTTCTTGGCGTGATAGTAGTCCACTCCCTTCTCCGGTATCTCGATCCCGCTGTTCCACCAGCCGGAACCGAAGAAGGTCTGAGTATTCGGATCGGCCACCCTCGCGCCGTCGATGACCAGGGTGTAATAGTGGAAGCCCACTACCTGGGGCGGGGTCGTGACCGTCCAGGCGCCGTCTTCGCCTTTGGTCATCCCATGGGTTCCCGCCATGCGCAGCTCTACTTTCTGCGCGTCGGGCGCCACCACCTGAACCGTTACCCGGTTGTCGGGATGAACGCAGGGAAACTGCGCTCCCGGAACGTTGTAGAGCGCCGGTTTGCAGTCGTCGTCGGCCTGCCCCCAACACACACCAGATCCCAGGACCACTGCTAGTAGAGCTGCTCTCATTTGGCCTGTTCCTCCCGCTTCTCAAGGATTCCCACTTTGGCCTCTTCGGCAGGTCCAGTATATAGTGATCGGACTCTGCCAGGGCCGGCGGCAGGAAGCGTGGGTTCAGCGTCGCGAGCAACGCTGCCCGGTGCCGCCCGCTCCTCATCGGGCCGGCGTTCCCTCCAACCGTTTCTCGTACGCGGTTATGAACTGAATGTTCCTCATCTGCGTCCGGGTTAACAGGTCGGTGGGAAAACTGCTCGCGTCGAACTTCGGTGTGTACCAGGGCTGGCGGTCGAAGTACTCCTGGATGTCGCGGTTCCGGAATCTCCGGCCGTGCCGGGCATAGATCTCGTTCCTCATGAGCCTCAGTTGCTCGAAGCTTTTACCGGCGAGGTCGGCCTCGCGCACCTCGCGGACCATGAAGAACGGCGCCTCCCCGGCAACACGCACGGGCTCCGGAGCGCGCCGCAGAGCGGTGGCGCCGGAGTAAACCGCCACCGCCAGAACCCCGGCGATGGCGAGCCGAAACCCGTATCGGCGCCAGGCGCGACCCGGCGCCGGCGGCGGCGGGGGTTCAGCCCGCCCCCCCGCCAGCGCGTGGGACAGCTTCGCCAGCGCCGTGTCGTAATCCCGGGTGCAGTCGATGTATTGCAGCCGCCTCAAACGGAACGGTATCTCACACGGCCGTCCGATCACCGGCACCACCAGCTTGTCTTCGTCGAGCGCGAACGAGACCTCGTCCATCACGTTGTCGGAGGCCACCGAGTCGGGAGAGAGGATCACCAGCAGGGAAGGGCACCGCGCCAGGGCCTCCTGCACCGCTTCATCCCAGCGCGCCCCGGCCGGAATGTCCAACTGATCGAGCCAGATCTGTGCCCCGGCCGCCCGCAGGTCCTGACCCAGTCGCAGCGCGAAGTCGCTGTCCTCGCGGGCGTAGCTGACAAAAACGGTCGATGGTCCCTCCGGCATTGTTGCCGATTATACCGCCGCGGCGCCGGTCCGTCGCTCCGCCCGCCATGCCGCTACAATGGAGATGTATCTTCCATGAGAATCTCCCTGGGCAGTTGGGCCTTCTCTTTCGGCCCTTATGCCGATCATCCCGTTCCTTGGGAGACCGTCGCCAGCCGGCTCGCGGAGGCCGGGTACGATGGCATCGAGCTGTGCGGTTTCTCTCCGCACATCACGCTCGATCGCTACCCAACCACCGCGTCCCGGAAGTCTGTCACGCGCCGGCTCGCCGATTTGGACCTCGGCATCTCCGGCTACTCCTCCGACTTCACCGCGGTGAATCCCACCGTGCCCGGGAACAAGGGACGGTACCTCGACCTTTTCCGGCGCAATATCGAGCTTTGCGCCGATCTCGGCTCTCCCCTCATCCGGATCGATACGGTTTCGGCGCCCGGATCTCTCGAGGAGGCCGACTACGGCGCGGCCATGGACCGGGTCGCGGAAATCTGGCACGAAGCCGCCGCGATTGCCCTCCCGGCCGGCGTCAGGGTGATCTGGGAATTCGAGCCCGGCTTTGTTTTCAACCAGCCTTCGGAGGCCCTCGCACTCCACCAGAAAGTCGGCCACGAGAACTTCAAGTTGTTGCTCGACGTCTCCCACGCGTACATGTGCGCGGTTGTGGGCGCCCGCCAGCACGGAGAGAGACAAGTGCTCAAAGGCGGGATCGCGGAGTTGATCCGGATGCTCGAAGGCCGGATCGGTCACGTGCACATCATCGATTCCGACGGTACCCTCTACGGTGACGAAACCAGCACGCACCGGCCGTTCGGAGAGGGCAAGATCGACTGGAAGTCGCTGACGCCGCACCTGCTCGCGATTCCGGGAATCGAGTGGTGGTGCGTCGATCACAGCTTCTGGGACGGATCGTGGGAGCTTATCGAGCCGAGCCTGAGCTTCGTCCGGGGGCTGCTGGCCGAGCATGGCGGGACCCCAAAGGAGCGACACGTGAAATGAAGAAGCGGTTCCATCGCGTTCTGCTCGCGGCCGTGGGAGCGATTCTGGCCGCGCCGGCGCCCGCCAAAACGCCCCTCGGCGCTCCGCTCGCGCTCGAGAAGCCCACGCCCATCGGGGAGGTCCTCGGCCACCCGGATCGTTCTGTCGGCCGGGCGATCCAGGTGCGGGGCAAGGTGTCCGCGGTCTGCGAGATGATGGGCTGCTGGATGAGTCTGGTCGATCCTGCGACCTCGCAGTCGATCCGCATCAAGGTCAACGACGGTGAGATCATTTTCCCCAAAGAGGCGGTGGGGAAGACCGCTCTGGCCGAGGGTAAGCTCGAGAAGCTCGATCTCACCAGGGAGCAGGCCATTGAGCGGGCGCGGCACGAAGCCGAAGAGCGCGGGCGGCCGTTCGACCCCGCATCCGTCACCGGCCCGGTGACCATCTATCAATTGCGCGGCACGGGCGCCGTCATCCTCGATTGATGGCGCTCCCGCCCTCCGGCGCCTCACCGGCTACCCCGTGCCCGGCGCCGCCAGCGGCAATCGAACGGTAAACTCGGAGCCCGCTCCGGGGGCCGACGAGATCGCGATGTTTCCGCCGTGCTCGGCGGCCACCTTGTGAGACACCAGCAGACCCAGACCCGTACCCCGCGCCCCTTTCGTTGAGAAGAACATGGTGAAGAGCTTGGCCCGCGTCTCCGGATCCATGCCCGTGCCGTTGTCGGCCACCTGGAGCACCGCATCATCGCCCTGGCGCTGCGAGCGGACCACGACCCGGTATTCCCGCTGCTCCTCGCAGGCGGCGCAGGCGTCAATGGCGTTCGTCACCAGGTTCGTAAGCAGCGCGTGGATGTCCTTTGGATCTCCGTAGACGACCGGGAGGTCGGGATCCAGTTCCGCCTCCAGCTTCACGCCGGCCTCAACCGCCCGCTGCCGGAACAGCTCCAGCACCTCCCCGACAGCCCGTTCCAGCGGAACTTCGAGCCGCCGCGGCTCGCGGTCCCGGGCGCAATACAGCATGTCCATGATCATGGCGGAAAGCCTGCCTACGTTGCGTTCCACCATCTCCCAGCCCGTTCTGAGATCTCCTTGATTGTTGTTCCGGAAACCCGTGTTGACCACGTAGACGCCGCCCCGCAGGCCTTCGAGTACGTTCTTGATCGAATGCGCCGTCCCGGCCACCAACTGCCCGAGGAAGGCCAGCTTGTCTTGCAGTTCCTTGACTTCCGTGATGTCGGTGGCCACCTCCATCACCGAAGCGATCTCTCCGCTGGGGCTGCGGATGGGGGCCGCGTGCGTCAGCACATGGTGCTCCTTGCCGTCAAGGTCCGTCACCATCTCCTCGGAGTGGTGGACCCGGCCGTCGGCGAAGCACTGCTGGACCGGGCAGTCCGGACACAACTCGGCCCGCCCCTTGTACGCTTCGTAGCAACGCCGTCCCAACCTTGCCCCGAAAGTCTGCTTGAACCGGTCGTTGGCTTCGATAATCGTGAACTCCGGGTCCTGCACCGAGATGTAACAGGGAACCGCGTCAAACAGGTGGTGGAAGCGGTTCAGCGAGTCGTGCAGCCGGTGCTCCAGCTCCTTCTGCACCGTGATGTCCGTGAACATCTCCATCACCGCGACGATCCGGTCTTCACGGTTCCGGAGCGGCTTCGTGTTCACGATGACGTGGTGAGGCAGGCCGCGGCGGTCGAAGATCACCTCCTGGGAGGTGTGCTCGCGCCCGTCCGCGAAGCTCCGGACCACCGGGCACTCCGGGCAGCTTTCGGTCCGGCCCTTGTAGACCACGTAGCAACGCCGCCCGATGGGGGAGGCAAAGTCGTCAAGCAGCTTCCGGTTTGCCTCGAGCACCCGGAGCTCGGGGTTTTGAATCGAAATGTAGCAGGGTACCTCGTCAAACAGCCGCGCGCAGGCGAGGTTCTGCACATCGAGTTTCTCGAGCGGCGATGCGGACGCCGGAACTTCCGCCATGCTCTCGCCTCCTGTCCCCGCCGGACGCGCCGGCGCGTAGCCTGCGCGGGCCGGCGCGTCCAGCCCCCTGACTCAATGGACTTCGCGGGCCGACACACGGTCCGCCAGAATCTGAATCGCGGTGTCGATGGTTTTCTCCGGATCGATAGGCTTCTCGAGGAACGCCTCCGGTGCCGGGAGCCCCTTCTCGCGGATGAACTCGTGGAAATTGACGCTCGGCTGGTCGGAACGCCCGTAGCCGGTGACGATCATTACCGGCAGTGCCCGGAAGTTCTCGTCCCTCCGCAACTCCCAGTACAGCTTCTCGCCCGTCTTGTGGGGCATGATCAGGTCCAATGTCACGAGATCGGGTTTCTGGTCGCGGATCTGCCGCCAACCCTGATTGGCGTCGGGCGCCTCGAGGACCTCGGCCCCCTTCTCCCGGAAGATCATCTTGAGATAGGTCCGGATGTCGGGCTCGTCGTCGATCACCAGTACCTTGTAACCCGCCAATGCCTGCGCCGGGACCGCTTCCACGGCGGCCGTCTCCGGCATGGCCTCCTCGGCCGCCGGAACGGGCACGATCATGGCGCTG
>CAYRPT010000360.1:0-5059 GCA_964425895.1 uncultured Solibacteraceae bacterium
CGCCTTACCGCAACCTCGGCGTGGGCCGGCGCCTGAAGCTCGAACAGCGCGCCGACGCGCTCGCCCGCGGCATCGGCCTGATCGAGTGGACTTTCGATCCGCTCGAGCTCAAGAACGCCTTCTTCAATATCGAGCGCCTCGGCGTCATTGTGCGGCGCTACATCCTGAACAACTACGGAGTCACCACCAGCCGCCTGCATGCCGGCCTCCCCACGGACCGCTGTGTCGCGGAATGGCATCTGGCCCATCCCCGCACCGAGACGATCCTGAAGGGACGCCCGCGCGAGCGCGAGCCCGTCGCGGCCCGCATTTCCGTCCCCGCCGATATCGGCGGCACTAAAGCCCGGGATCCGGAGGGCGCGATCCGCATCCAGGCGGAGGTGAGCCGCCGCTTCCTCGAGTTCCTCGATGGGGGCCTCGCCGTGACCGGCTTCGAGCGCTCCGAGGAGTCGGGAACATTCCTGCTGAGCCCATGGCGATGAAGATCGAACGCATTGTACTGAGGGAACTCCGCATGCCGCTGGTCCATTTCTTCGAGACCAGCTTCGGCCGCACCACGCACCGCCGCATCCTGCTGGTTGAGGCGGTCTCCGAGGGTGTCTCGGGTTGGGGCGAGGTCGCCTGCGGTGAATTCCCGTTCTTCAACGAAGAGTGGACCGGCGGGGCGATGCTGCTCCTCCGGGATCTGCTGGCTCCGGCGGTGCTGGGCCGTCCGTTTGCCTCGGCGGCGGAATTCCATCGCCTGTTGCCCCCGGTGCGCGGACACCTGATGGCCCGGGCCGGCCTGGAATGCGCGGCCTGGGACCTGGAGGCCCGGCTTTTGGGCCTTCCGCTCTACCGCCACATCGGCGGCGGCGCTCATCGCGAGATCGCCTGTGGCGTTTCCATCGGTATCCAGGAGTCGCCTGGCCAACTGCTCGACAAGATCGAGACGGAGCTGGCCGCCGGCTATCAGCGCATCAAGGTGAAGATTAAGCCCGGCTGGGACGTTGACGTCATCGCCGCCATCCGCGAGCGGTTTCCCTCCATCCGCCTGATGGCCGACGCGAATTCCGCATACTCGCTTTCCGACGCCGGCCACCTCAAGCGCCTCGACGCCTTCTACCTGATGATGATCGAGCAGCCGCTCGCCTGGGACGACATCATTGACCACGCGAAGCTCCAGACGAAGCTCGACACCCCGGTGTGCCTCGACGAGTGCATTCGCTCGGCGCGGCACGCGGAGCAGGCGATCCGGCTCGGCGCCTGCCGCATCATCAATATCAAGCTGGGCCGCGTGGGCGGCTTTGCCGGCGCCAAGGCGGTCCACGACGCCGCCCAGGCGGCCGGTGTGCCGGTCTGGTGCGGGGGCATGCTCGAATCAGGCGTCGGGCGCGCGCACAACATCGCCCTGTCGACGCTGCCGAACTTCGTCCTTCCCGGAGACGTGTCCGCGTCGAAGCGCTACTGGGAACGCGACATCATCGACCCCCCGGTTGAAGTGACGCCGCGAGGCGCCATCCTTGTCCGTGACACTCCGGGCTTCGGCTACGACCTTGATCACGACGCCATCGCCCGTCTCACCGTTCACCGGGAGGAGCTTCGTTGAGCGGCGCCGCCGCGCCGCGCCACCTCTGGCCGCTGATCGCGGTGATGATCCTGGGCTGGTCGGCCAACTTCACCATCGCGAAGTTTGCGGTGCGCGAGATGCCGCCGCTGCTGGTGGCGGGGCTTCGGATGATTCTGGCGTCGCTCTTTATTCTGCCGTTGTACTTCTGGCGGGGACGCCGCGCGTCCGCCGGCCGGTGGCGGCGCTCGGACATTCTGCCGCTCCTCGGCATCGGCATTCTGGGCATCGCGGGCAACCAGGTGCTCTTCCTGCTCGGCATCCAGCGGACCTCGGTGGCTCACGCCGTGCTGCTGTTCGTGCTGACTCCCGTGCTGGTGCTCCTCGCGGCTTCCGCCCTGAAGCATGAACAGCTCACCGGACGCAAGATTGCCGGCATGGCCATCGCGCTGGCCGGGGTGTTGAGCCTGCAAGTAAGCGCCGGCGCCGATCGCCACGCCACCGTCGGCGGCGACTTGCTGATCCTGGCGGCGACCGTCGCTTTCGCTTCGTTCACCGTCTTTGGAAGGCCCGCATCCGTCCGCCTCGGTTCCATCACGGTCAATACCGTCGCCTTCGTCGGCTGTTCGCTTGTGCTGCTGGCGCCAACTCTCTGGTCCGCCCGGGGCTTCGACTTCAGCCGGATCAGCCTCACCGCCTGGGCGAGCATCCTCTACATGGCGGCGTTCCCTTCCGTGGTCTGCTATCTGATCTACTACTATGCGCTCACCTACCTCACGGCCTCGCGCGTCGCCGCGTTCACGTATCTCGAGCCGCCGCTCGCCGCCCTGCTCGCGATCCCGCTGCTGGGGGAGAATATCACCTACGCCGTGGCGATGAGCGGCGCTCTTGTGCTCGCCGGCGTCTACCTCACGGAACGAACCGGATGATCGGCTTCCGCCAGCTCCTGACCCGTAACCGGAACTACCGCTTCACCTGGATGGGGCAGGTGGTTTCCGAAGTCGGTGATCACTTCAATACGATCGCCGTGTTCTCGCTGGCTCTCCACAACACCAATTCCGGACTCGTCGTCAGCGGCCTGATGATTGCGCGCGCTCTGCCGGTCGTGCTTTCCGGCCCGCTGGCGGGCGTGCTGCTTGACCGCATGGACCGCAAGCATCTGATGCTGGCCAGCGATTTCGTGCGCGCCGTGATCGCCCTGCTGTTCGTGGCCGTCACCGAGCCGGAAGATACGCCGCTCCTGTTCGTCCTCAGTTTTCTGCTGATGTTCGCGTCGCCGTTCTTCACGAGCGGCCGGGCGGCGATCCTGCCGGCGATCACCACCCCGGACGAGCTGCACACCGCCAACTCGCTCACCAAAACTACACAGTGGACGGCCGTTACCGTAGGCGCGCTCCTCGGGGGCGCCAGCGCCATGCAGTTCGGCTACCGGTGGGCGTTTCTGTTCAACGCCGCATCCTTTGTTTTCTCCGCACTGTGTATCAGCCGGCTGAGAGCTCCGCGGGGCTTCAAGGCCGAGCGCCGCGCCGTGACCGAAGCCGGCGTTCTCCGCCCGTGGTCGGAATACGCCGACGGGCTCCGCTTCATCCGCTCGACGCCGCTGCTGTTCACCCTGGCCCTGGTGCACGTGGGTTGGGCTTCCGGCGGGGGAGCCGCCCAGATCCTCTTCACGTTATTCGGCGAGGTCGTCTATCCCTACGGGCCCGCTGGTCTCGGCACCATTTGGGGATTCGCGGGCATCGGCCTGCTCGCCGGCGGAACCTTCGCCAATCGGGCCGGCGCCAGGCTGGACTTCGAAGGGTATCGGCGCCTGGTGAACGTGGTGTTCTGGATCCACGGGCTGTCCTACATCGCCTTCAGCCAGACCCGGCCGTTCTGGCTGCTGCTGATCTTCATCGCGCTATCCCGCTTCGGGATGGGGGTGGCCGCCATCCTGAACACGACGCTGCTGCTGCGGCACGTACCAGACGCCTATCGCGGCCGGGTGTTCGCCACCATCGAGACGCTGACGTGGGGCACAATGATGTTGTCGATGGCCCTGACCGGTTGGGCGACGGAACATTACGACCCGCGCACCATCGGCGCCGCTGCCGGCGTTTTGAGCTGCTCGACGGCCGTCATTTGGATGGCCGCCGGCTGGCGGGGCATGCTCGTCAAGCCGTCGCCCCTCGGGGTCCCCGAGGAGGAAGTGGAGGTTCATGGAGAGCCCGGAATCTAGTGCGCGGGAGCTTACGGGCAGGGTGGTGCTGGTCACGGGTGCCGCCCGCCGTATCGGGCGGGGCATCGCCTTGCGGCTCGCCCGGGAAGGAGCCCGGGTTCTGATCCACTATGGGACCTCGGCCGCCGACGCCCACCGCACTGCCGAGGAATGCGGCGGCGCGGGGCTGTTCCAGGCCGACCTCGAGCGGGTGTCCGAAATCGAGCGTATGTTCCGCGCCATCCGTGAGCGCGAGGGCCGGCTCGACGGCCTCGTCAACAACGCCGCCCGCTTCACCCGGCTCCATCCGTTCGACATCAGCGAGGCGGACTGGGACTTCATTCATTCCGTTAACCTCAAGGCCACGTTCTTCTGCTCGAAGGAGGGCGCGAAGCTCATGATGGAGGGCGGCGGCGGCCGGATCGTGAACATCAGTTCCCTCGGGGCCATCCGGCCCTGGGCCATGCACGCCCACTACTGCGCCTCCAAGGCCGGCGTCGTTCACCTCACCCGCTCGCTCGCCAAGGCCTTCGCTCCCTCCATCACCGTCAACACGGTCGCTCCGGGCGTCATCCCGTTTGGCGACCTCGACGATGAGTCCCAGGCGATGGTTCGCGCCACCCCCGCCGGGCGTGCGGGAACCGCCGAGGAGATCGCCGAGGCCGTGGTCTACTTTCTGCGCGCCTCCAACTTCATCACCGGCCAGTTGCTCGCCGTGGATGGCGGCCTGAGCCAGCGCTGACGCCATGCTGGGCGGCCGCGCGCCGCTCGAGCCGGCGCGGGACGATTCCGGGATGCCTGCCTCGGGCCTGTTTCCCGCTCTTTCCCTTTCCGTTTCGTGATACTGTACTCCGCAGGGAGGAATGTCATGACGATTTCCCGACGCGACCTGCTGCGGAGCGCAGCCGCCGCGGCCCCCGCGGTCCCCTCGATTTGGGCGAAAGAGGCGCCCACCGCCCCGGTCGCCATCGCGCATTGCCGCACCTTCGGAAAGGAATTTGAACAGGCGCTGAAGGTCTGTGTGGATCGCATCGGAGGCATCGGCTCCCTGGTGCGAGGCAAGACGGTTGCGTTGAAGCTCAATCTGACGGGCAACATCTCGCGCTTCCCGGAGCGGCCGGACCTGCCGTACCGCAACCACCCCGACACCGTGCTGGCCGTCGCCACGCTGCTCGCCCGCAGCGGCGCCGGCCGCATCCGCATGCTGGAGAGCTTCTTCCCCTCGGGCCAGGACCCGGCGCTCTGGGCGCGCTATGGCCTGGACGTCGACGCCATCAACAACGTCGGCTGCAAGGTCGAATGGGAGAACACCAACT
>CAYRPT010000361.1:0-5052 GCA_964425895.1 uncultured Solibacteraceae bacterium
CACACCTGGGCCGGCGGTCTCGATGATATAGTCCTTCTTCTCCACGCCGCCGTAGATCACGGGGCGCCGCAAGCCGGCTTCGAGGGCGACGTCGGTGAACCGCGCGTGCCACGGCAATCCGGATGGTTTTCCACGGGGCAGGGGCTTGACGCCCCGCGACGCGATGCCCTGCGCGAACAGCGCGAGCGCCTCCCTCCGGCTCATCACCACAGAGTTATTGTAGCGGCGGCGCGGCGGGTGGCGTTCTACCGGCCGGGCGCCGCCCGCACTACACTGATCTACATGTGGTGGATGCTGGCGGCGCTGCTTTTCACCGCCGCCGGTGCGCCCCAGCCGCAGGAGTTGGCGGCGAAGGTGCGCCATGCGAACGAGCTGATGGCTCAGAACCGGTATGCGGACGCCGCGGCCCTCTACGCCGACGCCGTGAAGGCACTTCCGGACGACCCCGGCCTGCGTACGAATCTCGGCATGGCTTACCACCTCGCCGGGAAGGACCGCGAGGCTGTTGAGCAGTTCCAGGCGGCTCTGAGGCGGCAGAAAGGCATTGTTCCGGCGCTGGTTATGCTGGGCGCAGCCTACCTGCGACTCGGCGAGCCCGCGAACGCCGTGCCGCCGTTGCGCGAAGTGACGGGCGCCATTCCGAATATGAAAGAGGGCCAGCAGATGCTCGCCGAGGCCCTTGCCGCGCTTGGCCGCCACGGGGAGGCGCTTCCTCATGGCCGCCGTTGGACAGACCTGGACGATTCGAACCCGAGAGCCTGGTACGCGCTTGGCCTCACCTACGAGGCGCTGGCCGATGAAGCCGGCCGGGCGCTGGAGGCGGCTGCGCCGTCCTCGGCTTACGTCCCGGCGCTGGCCGCGTCGGTGTGGGCCGCCCGGGGACAGTACGCACGCGCGGTTCCCCTTTATCGGCGGGCGCTCGCAGGCGACGCGTCGGTTCCCGGGCTGCGGGAGGCCGCCGCCAGGGCCGAGCGGAAGACCGAAGCGGCGGCGGGCGCCGCGAGGGAGGCGTCCGAGGGAACCGACACCCTTGATTGCAGCCGCCAGCCGCTCGCCTGCGATTTCCGCGCCGGGCGCCACGAACAGGTAGAGGCTGCCACCCGCGCGAGGACGTCGCCCGAGGCTCTCTACTGGCGGGCGCTGGCCTGCACCGAATTGGCCGCGGGGGCTTTCGACCGGCTGAACAGGCTGGCCCCTTCCGCCCAGCACTACGCCGTGAAGGGCCGGCGGCTCCGCGACCGCGGCGCCTATGGGGAGTCCGTCGACGCCTGGCGAGAGGCTGTCAAGCTGGCGCCGGACGATCCGGTGTTCGAGAAAGAGCTGGCCGTCACGCTCCGGTTGAATGAGGACTATGCCGCGGCGCAGCCGCTGCTCGAGAAGCTCGTCCGGCGTCTGCCCGGCTCGCCCGAGATCAACTACCTGCTCGGCCAGGTGCTCTTGAACCAACAGCAGCCCGGCGCCGCGCTGGTCTACCTTGCCAAGGCTCACACGCTGGAGCCGGCGTTCCTACCCGTACGCGGTTCGCTTGGGCTGGCGTATTTGCAGCTCGAACGGCTTGCGGAGGCGGTTCCACATCTGGAAGCCGCGCTCCCGACCGATCAGGACGGCAGCCTCCATTTCCGGCTGGCGCGCGCCTATCAGCGCCTCGGTAAGACCGATCTCGCGAAGTCCACGATGGCGCGCTACCAGCAGATACGTAGTGAAGCGTTAAAGCCTTGACCCCGGGGGCCGTCTCCGGGATGAGAGAACGCGCCGCGGGCCGCCACGCACTTCCGTGGCGCGACCGCCATCGCATCGCGAGTCCGCGGAACCTGGCCGCCCCGGGTTCATAGCCCCGGCCACGGGGCCAACAGGAAGTTCCTTCCGGACGAGTTCATCACGACCAGCATGCCCCGAGGGTACCTCGGACCGAGGGCGGCGCTGACAGCTTCGATGCCGTCGGTCGAATCGGCGCCGGCCCGGAGAACGTGCCGGAGCTGGTGGGTCTGCCGGTCGAACAGGAGATAGCGGCTGTTGCCCCGCAACTGGTCGGAGCAGACGATGTAGCCCGAGCCGCCGCGGCCGGCATAGAGGGCGATACCTTCACGATCTCCAGCGAACTCCTCGACGCCGAATCGAGCGAGCTCGCGGCCGGCGTCGATATGGTCGGGATCGCCGTGGTACTTCCGGATTCCGGCCAGCTCGTCGGCGTAGTAGACGTGGCCGAGAGGGTCATCGACCGCGATGGCTTCGATCTCGCCCGTCCCGCTGAACGAGCCGAAAGCGCGGACCTTCACGCCCCGAATCCCGCCATCGCCGGTATCCTCAAGACGGTACTGCCAGAGGTAACCTTCGGTGGGGCCAGCCTTGCGGCTGACAATGGCGAACACTACGCCGTCGGCGGGACGCCGGTACAACCCGATCCCCATCGGTAGCGCCGCATCGCCCGTTTCGCCTTCGAACACTGGAATCACGGCAATCTCAGTCAGGGCGCCTCCGTCGGAGGGAATCCGGAAGACGCGGAGTCGGCTTCGCTCGCGTTCGGTAACCACGGCGATGTCGACCGGGCGGCCGGCCAGGGACAGGCCATACTCCGTATCCACATTGTTCGGGCGAGCGATGCCTCCGAGAGTCTGAAGCAGGCGGCCATCCAGATCGAACACGGCGAGCGATCCGTCCGGCCCGTCGGTTTTGTCTGTTCCGAGGATCAGGCTCTTTACTGGCTCAGTGGGATGAATCCAGACGGCGGGGTCATCGGCATCGTGAGCCAGAGCTTCGGTGGCGGCCGCGGGGGAGACGTCGGTCGCCGGCACGTCGAGTCGCGGCGCGCCGCACCCTGCCAATCCCAACAACGCGAGAATCGCGAGCATCCGCATGGAGGAAAGGTCAGAATAGCGAAGCACCGTGACGAGGTGATGTCAGCAATCGAATTGTAGCGGGAGGTTGACGGTCCTTTCACCTGCGATTGCTACCATCTTCGATTACTGAAGTATCGTTCCTCGGGGTCATTATGAATTTCCTCAATCTCAGAACTTGGTTTGTCTTTTTATTGAGTTGCGCCGCCGTTTGGGCTCAGAGCGGGACCGGAACCGGCCTCCGCGGCCGGGTGACCGATCCCTCCCTTGAATCGGTGCCCGGCGCGGCCATCTCGGTCCGGCAAGTCCAGACGGACGAGCGGCGTTCCACGGTCTCCGGTCCGGACGGCGCGTGGGAACTGCGATCCTTGCCCCCGGGACCCTATACAGTGACGGTCGAGAAGAATGGATTCAAGCGGTTGGTGCAGGGTGGGGTCAACGTGACTTCTCTGGAACTCGTCACGGTCGACACCCAGCTTGAGCTCGGCGATGTGATTCAGACGGTGGAAGTGACGGGCGACGCCGAGATGGTCTCGTCAGCGTCGGCAACCGTCGTGAAGACGCTGGATAGCCGGGAGCTCGAGTACCTGCCGACGTCGGCCCGGAATTTCACGCAATTGCTGGTGATTCAGCCCGGCGTCTCCGCGGACTTGAGCGAGGTACTGTCGAACAACAACGCCTCGATCTCACCAAGCGTAAACGGCGCGCGCACCACCAACAACAGCTTCACCTTCAACGGCATCGATGTCACCAACCTGCTTTGCTGCAGCAGCCGCGTGACCGGGAGCCGGGGGACGATTGACGAGGGGGGCGGGACGCTGTCGAGGAACATCGCACCGGCGCCGGAGACGCTGGCCGAGGTAAAGCTGCAAACCAGCCTCTACGATGCGGCGACCGGCCGCAACGGCGGCGGCAACTTCCAGCTTGTCTCGAAGTCCGGCACCAACGAGTACCACGGCTCGGCCTATTACTACTTCCAGAACGAAGCGCTGATCGCCAACGATTTCTTTTTCAACAAGCTGGGCTTGGACCGGCAGCGCTTGCGCCGGCACGAGGGCGGCTTCACGTTCGGCGGTCCCGTGGTTCTGCCCAAGGCATATAACGGGAAGAATCGGACGTTCTTCTTCGGCTCCTACCAGCGGACACAGGCCGATACCACGTATGTGGCTCAGGCGAGCACCATCAACCGCATTCCGGCCGCTTTGACCGACGACCGGTCGCGCGAGGCGATCGCGCGGTTCGCCCAATCCATCTGGGATCCGGAGCAGTTCGGCGCCTACACGGCGCAGGCCCTGAACGACACTTCGATCGCCTTGCTCCAGGCGAAGTTTCCGGACGGGTCCTACCTGATTCCCTCGGGGGCGGGCGGAGCGAATTGCGAACAGGAGGACCTGGGCGTTACCTGTCAGGTGATTCAAGCGGCGCCGGCGACCTATGAGCAGGATCAATTCTCCGTGGGGCTGGACCACGAAATCACCCGCTCCAACAAGTTGACCGGGAAGTTTTTCTTCACGGACCAGCCCAGCCGGAATCCGTTCGCCGAGAGCGCCGCCGCATCGCGGTTTGAAAGCAGCGAGGATACCCGGCAGCGGACCTTCTCGGTGACCGATACGCACATCTTCAGCCCCTCCGTGATCAACGAATTCCGTTTCGGATACTTCAACAACCGGAACGATACCGTGGCTGTGCCCTATTTCACCAACGCGCAGTTCGGTATTAACAACCCGCTGGCCGGCGAGCGGCCCGACCTGGCGCTCATCGCCATCAACGGTGGCGACGACATCGGCGACGACATCGTCGTGGGGACATCGCCTGACGACACGCTGGACAAACAGCAGACTTTCACGTTGAGCAACGCCGTCTCGATTATCAAGGGGCGGCACTCGCTGCGGATCGGCGGCGAATTTCGCCGCCATCAGCTCGACGGGGACTTGCGCGAGGTCAAGAACGGCGAGGCCGGCGCGGCGGGTTGGACCAATTTCTTGACGGTGGGATACGCGAACCCCGAGGATCGCGGGCGGGCGCGGCAGCTTGACATGTCCCTCAACTACGGGGAGACGCGGCGTGAGTTCCGGATGTCCGATTGGTCGGCATTCGTGGCCGATGACTGGAAGGTCAGCCCGAATTTGACTCTCAATCTAGGCCTGCGGTGGGAGATGTTCGGCTGGCCCTGGGAGAAGAACGGCTACCTCAGCACGTTCGATTACGACGCCGCGGT
>CAYRPT010000362.1:0-5040 GCA_964425895.1 uncultured Solibacteraceae bacterium
CTCCGGCACCGGCACGTTCTTGACGAAGTAGGGAAAGACATCGTGGTACATCTCCCAACTGCTCTCGGTGATGTAGCAGTTCTTGGCCGCGGCGCCCAGGTGGATCGATGAAACCCAAAGGAGGGGTCCGCCGTAGTTGTGGGTAGCGAAGGGAACGTAGTAGGCGTCGGCGAGATCGGCGATCTTGCGTGCTTCGGTGATGCCGCCGCACCAGGCGACGTCGAAGATCACGATGTCGGCCGCCTTGTTGGCGAGCACGTCGCGAAAACGGTACTGGGTTGCCAGGCGCTCACTCACCGCCACCGGGCAGGACGTATCGCGGCAGAGCACCGCGTAGGATTCCATGTTGTCCTCGCCCATGATGTCCTCGAGCCACATCACGTCATAGGGCTCAAGGTCCTGGGCGATCTTAAGGGCCGAGGGCAGGTTCCAGTGGGTGTGGAACTCGATTCCGATCTCGAAGTCCTTGCCGGCGGTGTCGCGGATCCGTTTGATCCAGTCGAGGCACTGCTCGCGTTCGCCGGGTGAGATGTAGCTGCCCTTGTTTTTGACGGCAATGGGGTCATAGGGCCAGATCTTGACCCCCTTGATGCCCTTTTCCATCAGAAACCTGGTGATCTTTTCGGCGCCGTCTTTCATGTGCATCCCGGCGATCGCGTTACTCGTGTTGTAGATCCGCTGCCGGGCCCGGTACTTGCCGCCGAGCAGCTTGTAGACGGGCATGTTAGCCGCCTTGCCGAGAATGTCCCACTGGGCCATGTTGATCGCGGAAATCACCTTCATGTCCGCACCGCTGGCGCCGCCCCAACTGCTGAACCGGATCTGGAGCATGGGGCTGATCATCTCGATGGCGTCGCGGCCGAGGATCACATCCTTCTTGTCCTTGAGGACCCCGACTTGAGCGCTCGTGTTCCAGTAGGTCTCGCCGATGCCGACAATGCCGGTGTCGGTGTACAGGCGCACCCACATGGGCTGAAGGCTTCGACCCTCGAACTTGTGGTCGCGAATCACGTCGATCTTCACGATCTTCATGTCCGGCACCGATTCCGCCGCGTGGAGGGCCGGTTCCGGCACACCGGCGGCCGACAGCGCGCCGAAGCATGCCGTCCGCGAGAGGAACTGGCGCCGGCTGAGACGCGGCCATGTCGTTTGAGTCATCTTCATCCTCCGCCCGCGCGGAATGCGGGATGACGCTCACCGGGTGGCGACCGCGCCCTCGAAACCGGCTCGCCGCTGTTCCGCTACCGGGCAGTATACAGAGGCAGGAATGACCCCGGCGCAGTAGCGGAACCGGTTCCCGCTGGCCGTCGCGCGCCGTGCCGGAAACTACCGCGAGCCGGTGACGTCGCCAATCGCCCGGGCGAGGCTGGCGTCCCGCGGGAAGACCTCGCGCTCTTCGCCGGTCCCGGCGGCCGCCAGAAACGCCAGGAGCGCAGTTGCCACCACGGCGGGAGCAGGGCTGCGGAGAACCGCAGGCGCCGTCTCAGGACGTGTCAGCATCCTGTAAACGGCGGGCACGAAGATCAACGCAAGCACGGTACCGCCGATGACGCCGCCGGAGATCGCGATCACCATCGGCGGCCACAGGCCTCCGCCGTCCAGCAGCAAGGGCAGGAAGCCGATGACCGTCGTGAGCGTGGTCGACACCACGTGCCGGGTGGCTTCCACCAAGATGCGTACTGTCTCTTCGACGCTTTGCGGACGTTCCTCGCGCAGCGCGGCCAGCACGACGATCGAGTCGTTGATCGATACGCCGATCAGGCCCATGATGCCGGTGATGGCCACAAAGCCAAACGGGTAGTCGAACAGCCACAGGGACGCGAATCCGCCGCCCACCGTGAGGCCGGCCACCAGGACGATGACGCCCGCCATGCGAAACGAGTTGAACGACATCACGAGCGTGGCGATCATCAGAATCCCCAGCACGCTCACCGATCCCATCAGGTGCCCCACCGCGCTGTCGCGCTCGCTGGCCTCGCCGCCGATCTCGTACCAGTAGCCGGGCGGCAGCTCCAGTTGGTTCAGGCGCTCGCGGAATCGATCGAGCACCACCGAGGGAAGCTGCCCGGCAACGATGAAGCCCTGGATTGTGTTGGAACGTAAGCCGTTCCGGTGCGGGATACTGGCCAACTCCGCCGTCAGCCGCAAGCGGCCCAGCGATTCCACGGGCAGAAACCTCGCATCGCCGGCGCCCGGCGCCAGGATGTCGAGCGACGCGATGCCCTCGAGGTCCCCGCGCGTGTCGCGGCGGAGGCGAACTTTGACGGGCAGTTCCTCGGTGGACTCGATGAGAGAGCCGCCCGGCGAGCCCTCGAGACTGCTTTCCATCTGGCGCGCGACGGACAAGTTGTCCAGCCCCGCCAGGCGGATGGCCGCCGGGTCGGTTTCGAGCAGCAGCTTGGGCCGTCCATCCACCAGCGTCGCTCGCGTGTGAAGGACATCCGGAATAGCCGCGAGCTCGGCGCGCACCAAATCGCCTAGCTCACGCAACCGTTCGAGATCCGGACCGAGAAGATGCACCTCGACGGGAGCGTCGAACGGAGGCCCCTGCTCGAGCGGTCGGGCGATGAACTGGGCTTCGGGGAAGCGGACGTCCAGGCGGTCCTGAATCCGCCGGATGTCCTCCAGGGACCCGTGGTGCCCCCGAATTTGCACCAGCGCCTGAGCGTAAAACGGCGAGCCCTCGTCGCCCGCGACCATGTTGTAGTAGAACTTCGGCGCGTTTCGGCCGGCGAACCAGTGGACCTCGGAAACCTCGGGGTCCTTAAGGAGCTCCTCACGAGCCTTCCGGGCCAGGTCCAACGTCTGCTCGATGGACGCCTGCTGGGGCAGGCGAAGCTGGATCTGGAACTGGTCGCGGTCCGATGGCGGAAAGAACTGTTCCTGGAGCTGCGGGAACACACTGTACCCGATGATGGGCACCACCACCGACAACGCCACCGCGCGCCACGGCCTGGACAACGTCCACGCGAGGAATCTCTCGTACCGCGCACCCGCTGCCGCGCTGCTCCAGCCGTCACGCCACCAGCGCGCTTTCGGCGACACGGCGTCGCCCCGGAAGCGGCCAGCCAGGGCGGGAACCACCGTCAACGCCAGTAGCAGGGAGGAAGCAACAGCCAGGATGACGCTGATCGCGATGGGACCGATGAATTCGCCCGGACCGCCCGGCACAAGCACGATCGGGGTGAAGGCGATGACCGTGGTGACCGTCGAGCTGGCAAGCGGGATTGCCAGGTGACGGATGCTTGAGGACACGGCCACGTCCGGCTCTGCGCCCCCACGGAGCCGGCGGTTCACCTCGTCCACCATCACGATCGCGTTGTCGATGAGCAGACCAAGAGCGATGATCATGCCGGTGATCGACATCTGATGGATGGGCACCCCCAGGGCCTGAAGCAGCCCCAGGGTCATGAGCGAAGCCAGTGGCAGCGCGCTGCCGACCAGGAGCGCCGAGCGCCAGCCCATGGTAGCCAGAATGACCAGCATCACCAGGACGACGCCGAGAGACAGGTTCGCTTCAAGACCGCCGATGCGGTCCTCGACATAGCGGCTCTGGTCGAACAGCGTTTCGAGCGCGATCCCGCGCGGCAGTCCGGCGCCAAACTCGCCGATGACTTTCCGCACGCTTTCGGCCCAGCGGTCAATCCGCTGCCCGCTCTCCATGCGGATGCCGACGGCGATGCCCGGGCGGCCGCCAATGGCCGCGAGCTCGTCGGGAGGGTCCGCCAGCGTCTTCCGGACGCGGGCGATGTCGCGCAGCCGCAGCGTGTGCCCGTCGCCGGTCACGAGGGCGGCTTCGGCGACCTGGCTGATGCTTTCGAAGCGGCCTTCGACTTCGACCAGAAGGTTGCGGCGCCCGTCGCGTAGTTGTCCGGCGGGCTCTTTCGCGTCGCTCCGGCCCACCATGCGGGCAACATCGGCCGCGTCGAGGTTGAGCCGGGCAAGCGTCTCCGGGTCGACCTCGGCGACAATCTCCTCGCGTGGCGCGCCAAAGATCTTCACCTGCTTGACGCCGCGGATCGTGCGCAGGCGGTCGGCGAGTTCTTCGGCCCGGCGGCGCAGGATGGAATACGGAACCCCGGAGTCATAGGGATCGTGCCATCGCGAGCCGTCCTCGACGCCGCCCGTCCAAACGAGCGAGGTGATGATCGTGTAAGCGTCCACCTCGGTGTCCGTGGTGTTGACGACGGGCGGCAACGCCCCGGCGGGGAGCCGGACCGCCGCGTCGCCGGCCTTATCGCGTATTCGGGCGAACACCCGTTCGGCTTCGGCGCTCGGAAGATCGTCGGAGATCTCCACCGTGATCATTGAGATCCCGGTGCGCGAGGTCGAGCGGATCAGCTTGATTTCCTCGACCTCCTCCAGTTCCTCCTCGATCTTCTCGGTGATTAGCGCCTCGACGCGCTCGGCGCCGGCGCCCGGATAGAGCGTAGTGACGAGCGCCGCTCGCTGGGTCAGCCGCGGGTCTTCGAGGCGCGGAAGGAACTGGTATGCCGAGAACCCGGCCACCAGAATAACCGCCAGCGTCAGCGCCAGCAGACGGGGATTGCGGTAGAAAACGGTGAGCATGGTCTTGGCTCCTGACTAGCGCACAGACGGGCGGACCATCTGGCCGGGCGAGACCCGGTTCACACCCTCGCTGACGATACGGTCGCCCGGAGCGAGCGTGCCGCGGACCAGGACGCGATCGTCCTCGGTGTAAAGAACCTCGATGTCGCGCCGGGCGAGGCGAAATACATCCCGGGCGGCGCCGTCCTCCGCTTCGAGCGCATAGCAGGCCCAGAGCCCCCGAACTCCCCGGACCAGCGACCCCGCGGGCAGCCAGTATCCGTCAACATCGAGCGGCTGATCCACCCGCAGGCGGGCGATTTCTCCGTTCAGCGCCGCTGCCCCCGCCGCTTCCGGAAGCCGGAGGAGCACGGTGGCCGCCCGGGTCCGCGGATCCAGTTCCGGCAGGACGGAAACGACCCGGGCATCGAAGTCGCGGCCCGCGAGACGGACCGTCTGAACCGTCCCCGGCGCCAGATTCCGCGCCACGGC